>JAJZFR010000437.1 GCA_021805265.1 Acidobacteriota bacterium
CCGGTGTAGCCCTGGAGGTTGAGGTTGCTGAAGTATGGGTTGGTGGGATCGACGGTGTTGAGCAGGCGCTGGCTGTGAGCGAGGGCGTAGGGCTCGAACTGCCAGTTCTTGCCGCTTTCGATGTTTTCAAAGCCTTCGCCGACGGCCTCCTGGGTGAGCTGGCCGGCGATGTTGTGTTTGACCTCGGGCCAGTTGTCGGACTCGTTCTTGCGCGAGATGGAGCGGGAAAACAGCAGTCCCCAGTTGCGCGTGGCACCGGGCGCGACCTTGTCGAAATAAAGGCTGGCGAAAGGGATGCGCATGAGGACGACGTAGCCGTCGGGAGTT
The DNA here is from genome assembly GCA_021805265.1 of Acidobacteriota bacterium. Lineage (GTDB taxonomy): Bacteria > Acidobacteriota > Terriglobia > Terriglobales > Acidobacteriaceae > Acidicapsa. Next base: position 328 of record JAJZFR010000437.1, read on the forward strand.
TTCTTGCCCCAGCTATCCCAGACCGTGTCAAAGGAGAAGTCGGTGCCGGTCAACTCGGTGTAGAGCGCGTCGGCCTGGATGCCGAGGGGGTTGACGCGGAAGAGAAATGCCCGCCGGTTGTCGTCGAAGGTATCCAGCATGACCTGAACGAAATCGTCGTCGCTGAGGGAGTCGCGCTGGAGCATGTGTCCGCGGACAGCGGCGGGAGCATCGTCCTTGCAGATGAAGGCGACGAAGAGATTTTCGTGATTGTAGCCGATGTAGGCCGAGGTGGCCTCGGAGGGCGGCTGGCCGTCCTCCGGGTACCTCTGGACAAAGGAGCGCACGCGGAGCATGGCTTTGGCGGCCGAGGAACTCGGTTCAGGAGTGAGAAAATCGGCGAGCTTCGGGTCTCCGGGCAGGATGGGCACCAGGACGTGGGGCAGGGTGTGCGGCTCTCTGGCCAGCGCCACGCCGGTTTTGACCTCAGGGGTGGGAGCTTTGGCCTTCGCCGCTGCGGAGGAAGTTGTGCTGCCGGGAACTGCGGGATGGGCATCGGTGCAGGGAACCGCGGGCAGCGCCGTGAGCGCGGAGGCAAACAGCAGAAGCATGGCTGCCGGGAGCCTGGCGCGCTGCGGCCATCGCCGGTGATGCGGAACCGTGCTGCGCCGGGCGATGAGGGTGTTCGGCTGCCCGGTCTGCAGCATTGCCTGCGGCCTTGCCTGCGGCCTTGATTGCTGTCCGTTTGCCGGTGACACAATCCCCCTCAGTTCGCAGCACCGGGGTGAGCGGTCTTGCGCAACGTTTTCCGGTTGTCTGTTTAGACACACGGGATGAGATACCGTTATCGTTGTCTGTGATTCTCAGGTCAATAGAAGTATACCGCTCGCTGTCTCGAACCGATACAGCGGGGCCGCAGAGCACCGGGAACGCAGAAGGGACGGCCTATCCCCAGAGCAGGTGAACGGCCCAGTTGGCAACAAAGGCCGCGCCATAGGCCAGCACCAGCATGTAGGCGAATTGAATGGCGGGCCACTTCCAGCCGTTGGTCTCGCGGCGGACGACGGCCATGGTCGAGGTGCACTGCATGGCAAAGGCAAAGAAGACCATGAGGGCAATGGCACCGCCGAGCGGCAGGTCGTGGTGGAGCGCGGTTTGCAGGCTGAGCGACTGGGTCTGGGGATCGGCGCCGTAGAGCGTGCCCATGGTGCCGACCATGACCTCGCGGGCCAGAACGCTGGACAGCAGGCCGATGCCGATCTTCCAGTTGAAGCCAAGAGGGGCGATGGCCGGCTCCATGAAGTGGCCGAGTCTGCCGATGATGCTGTCCGTCAACTGGGGCGCGACGCCGTGGTGGCGGGGAAAATTCGCCAGCACCCAGAGGCCGAGCGTCACGCACAGGATGACCGTGCCCGCCTGCTGGAGAAAGACTCCGCCGCGGTCAATCAGGCGCAGGCCAAGCGAGCGCAGGGTGGGCATGCGGTACTGGGGCAGCTCGAGGATGAACGGGGTCTGGCTGGAGCGCAGGACGGAGCTTTTGAGCAGGCGCGCGGTGACCAGGGCGGCAAGAAAGCCGATCAGATACAAGCCCAGCATGACCAGCGTACGCAGGCCGATGAGGCCGTCGGCAAAGGCGATATTGGGAATGAATGCGGCGATAAGCAGCATATAGACGGGCAGCCGCGCCGAGCATGTCATGAACGGAGTGACCAGGATGGTGGCCAGCCGGTCGCGCTTGTTTTCGATGGTGCGGGTGGCCATGATGGCGGGCACGGCGCAGGCGTAGGCGGAGAGCAGCGGGATAAATGCCTTGCCGTTCAAGCCAATCGAGCGCATGACGCGGTCGGCGATCAGAGCCGCGCGGGCCAGATAGCCGGAGTCTTCGAGGATGCCGATGAAGAGAAACAGGAGCAGAATCTGGGGGAGAAAGACCAGGACAGAAGTTACACCCTTCCACGCGCCGTCAAGCACCAGGGAGCGCATCCAGCCGTCGGGCAGGAATCCGGCCAGCGAGGTTCCCAGCCTGGCCAGCAGGTCGCCCAGGCCGTCGCTGAGCGGCTGTCCGATGGAAAAGACCACCTCGAAGACGCTGAAAACCACGACGAGAAAGAGCAGCGGCCCCCACACGCGATGGAGCAGCACGGCGTCCAGCTTGCGGCTGGCCTCCTCGGAGAGCGGCGCGCGATAGCCGGTGCGGGTGCTGACCTGAGTGGCCCATTTGTAGGTGCTCATGGCGTTGCCGAGCACGGGCAGCACGGTGGCGCTGAGGCTGGTCGAGTCCGGTCCGCGGTGACGATTGAGAAACAATTGAATGGCTTCGAGGCCGCTGCCTTTGGTGGCGCTGATGCGAGCGACAGGCGCACCCAGCTCCTGGGCCAGGCGCAAGGGGTCGATTTCGCCGCCGCGCGACTCCATCAGGTCGCTCATGTTCAGCAGCACCATGGTGGGCAGCCCGAGCGCGAGTACGGGAGCGGCCAGCATGAGCTGGCGGGTGAGGTGAAGCGAGTCGAGCACCAGCAGCACGGCGTCCGGTTTCGGGGTACCAGTCATGCGCCCCTCGAGCACATCGATCGAGACGCGCGCGTCTTCGGAAAACGGGTCGAGAGAATAGATGCCGGGCAGATCGATCAGCGTCAGGTCCGCTCGCCCTACGCCGGCCATCGCTCCCATGCGCTGCTCGACGGTGACGCCGGGGTAGTTGGCCACCTTCTGGCGTAGCCCGGTCAGACGGTTGAAGAGTGTGGATTTGCCGGAGTTCGGCGGGCCGATCAAGGCGACCGTGCGCAGGGCTTCGCCGCTTCTCGGGGCGGGGGGCGCGTAAGGGGCCGGTGTGCAGCAGGTGCTCATCTATACCGCCTTGGGCAGGTTGGGGAAGTGGGTTGGGTCGTCCCGGTTTTCGGTTGGTTCGTCGTTCAGGCCAGGGATTCGGGTGGTTCGGACCAGAATGGCTCGCGCGGTCTCCCGACGCAGGGCGATCTCCATCCCGGCGACTCCGTAGACGGTTGGGTCGCCCGCTGGGGCACGGTGCAGCACGCGCACCCGAGCGTCCGGCAGGAAACCCATGTACATCAGGTGATTCTGCACGCTGGCGGGCAGGTCAACCGACACCAGAACTCCGCTCTCGCCCACTTCCAGATCGCTCAGCACACGCAACCGCCCGACTCCCCACCTGGACTTCCGGCACTCCCGCAGAAGCGCCGAAGAATTACGACTACTTTGGTCCGTCATTAGTATACGACCAATTCGGTCTGGATTGCAAAGGCGGAAATCATGCATAGCTTACAAGGCATTCCAATCGCATTCTCCCGGATTCAGTATTCCTTCTCCGCAGCTTCTGGCAGGTGATGGCGGTCACGCCTTAGTCCTCTCGTAACTGGCTAATTTCCAATCCCCTGTGTCACACTGATTGCATCGTTGCCTCTCTTCGCGGCTCAAGTCTGGTCGTCGGTTTTGGTCGGCGAATCAATTCATTCCTCCGGAGCACCGCTACAATCATGCCCTTGATGCGTCAAGTTTTTATTGGCCTTTCCACGAACAAGTTGATACGGCGTTTCGGGGAAAGATCCCGCATCGGCAGACGGCTGAGTTCGCGATTTGTCGCGGGCCTGGAGGTTGAGGACGCGCTGCGCGCGGCCGAGCGGCTGAACAAGCTGGGGATGAGCGTGACGCTCGATTCGCTGGGAGAAAGTGTCACAAGCGAGGCCGAAGCGCAGCACGCGGCGGAGATATATCACCACCTGCTCGATCAGGTGGCGAATCGCAAACTCGACGCCAACATCAGCGTGAAGCTGACCCAGGTGGGTCTCGAGCTTTCTGCCGATCTGGCGGCGACCATTGTCGCCGGCCTGACCGAGCACTGCCGCGCAACGGGAAACTTTCTCCGCATCGATATGGAAGGGTCGAAGTTGACCGAGAGCACGATCGAACTGGTGCGAGCGATTCATGCGCGGCCCGAGTACAAAGGCCATATCGGCGTCGTGATCCAGGCTTACCTCTACCGTTCGCAATCCGATATTGCGCAACTGATCGAGGACGGAATCCGCGTCCGGCTCTGCAAGGGCGCGTATCAGGAGCCGGCAACGATTGCCTTCCCACGCAAGACGGATGTGGATACCAACTACGTTCTGCTGAGCGCGCAGTTGCTTGCCAGCTCCATCTACCACGGCATCGCCACCCACGACCCGGCCATGATCGAAGCGGTCAGGGACTTCGCCCGGCACAACAACATTCCGAACAGCCATTTCGAGTTTCAAATGCTCTACGGGGTTCGCCGGGATTTGCAGAGCAAACTGGTGCGCGAGGGCTATAACGTGCGGATCTACCTGCCCTTCGGTCGCGAGTGGTACCCGTATTTCATGCGTCGGCTGGCCGAGCGGCCTGCCAATGTCTTCTTCATTCTGCGCAATCTGATTCGGAAATAGGCCGCACCGCGCGTCCCGGCCTCAGGCTCGGTGGGGAGTCTCCGGGTGGCAGTTTTGGATCATTTTCACGATTGGTGCGGGGTAGGCTTCGCGGCACCCAGGTCCCGAAATGCCGGGGGACCTGGGGCACCCGAGCTTCTCCATTCCATCCGTGAAAATGGTTTCCTGAGACAACTTGCAAACTCAATGCGCCAAACTCAATGCGCGGAGGATTTCTGATCCGGCAGGTAGGGCTCGACGCGCAACAGGTTGAGCAGCATGCCGCGTTCCTCCGGCGCGAGAGTTGCCGTGTAATGGTCGGTGTTCAACTGGGCCTCGCGCCGCGCCACCGGGTAGTCGCGCAACTGTTGAAACGCCTGCCGAACGACGGTCTGGCGCTCCGGCGGAAGAGCGGTCATCTGTTCCATGGACTGGTTGAACGCAGCGCGTTCGTCGGGCGTCAGACGCTCGAGCGCTTCATTCCGCGCCAGATAGCGTTCCCGTCTTGCCGGGGGCAACGCGTCCACGCGATGGAGCTGATCGAGCAGTCGGCTCTGCGCCTGAGGGTCGAGCCGGCCGAAGGTCGGATCACGCCGGATCAGAAGTTCCTGTTGCGCGACGGGAATATCTTTGTGCTGGTCAAGCCAGTCCGGCAGGTGAACCGGGCTGGCGAGCGGTGTGTGGCCGCTGGCCGAACCGTTGCGCATCGTCATGCCGGATGGCTGCGGCGGGCTGGGGCGATGCTGCCAGCCGTGCGACCCGACCGCCTGAACAACCAGCAGAACCAGGCACGCAGCCTGCGCCACGTGCGTTGACCGTCTCGTTTTGAAGCTGCTTTTCATCCTTCTACCCGCATGGCTCCTGCTCGCATGGTTGGCCAGATATGGTTTGCCTGATGGATCGTACTCAAGTTACTGGCCGGGAAGCGGCCAGATGGTTGCCACGTCGCGGCTAATCTTCCTGGCCCGAAAGGTTTTCCAACTGGTCCAGCGCCTGAGCATTCGAGTCGAGATTCTGCAGGTCGTGGACCACCGCAGGGGTGGTGGTGATGACCGCTGGCTGGGGCTGCTCCCAGGTGTTCAGACCGAGATAGGCTCCGCCGCCGACCAGCAACAGCACCGACATGGCCATGGCCGCTACCGGCTGCATCTTCCAGCGCGAGCCGTACAGGACGCTGGCGTGGAAGTGGCGGAGGGTTCGCGCCAGCCACCCTGGCTGGGGCGCGTTTTGCTCCTCGGCCAGCCGCGCCGCAAACCGCGTCATGAAATACGGATTCGGCTCCGGCGCGGTCCAGTCATCGAGCATAGCCATCGTCTGGCGCAGGTCAGTCAACTGCTGCTGACAGGGAGAGCACTCCGCCAGGTGGAACTCGACCGCAGGATCCATCGGACTCGATCCCAACAGCGTTTCGGGCAACATAGTGTGCACCATTCTGCAAGTCATTTTTATACTCCCTTCTATCGCCGATGTACCCCGGCTTGATCTCAATTCCTTTGCTTCAAACAAATTCCTTCAACCGCTCGCGCAGTGTCTGGTAGGCGCGAAAGAGCAGCGACTTGGTGGCCGACTCGCTCAACTGCAAAACCTCGCCGATCTGGCGATAGTCCATCTCCTGAAACTTGTGCATCAGGATGGCCATGCGCTGGCGCTCGGGCAACAGAGCCACCTGGGACCGAATCGCCGCCATGCGCTCCTCGCGCAGGAGACTCTGCTCGATGCTCGGCCTCTGATCGGCGACCTCCGGAGTGATCCCGGTCTCCTGGTCCGGCTCATCGAGATTCACCCTCTGCGCGGCGCGTTCCTGCTTGCTGTCGCGCGCCTGATTCACCGCCAGATTGGTTGCTATCCGGTACAGCCAGGTGCTGAACTTTGCCTCGGCGCGATAGCTCGATCGCGAGCGATACACCCTCAGAAACACCTCCTGCGCCAACTCCTCGGCAACCGCTTCGTTGCGCACCATCCGGTAGAGAAAATGAATGATCTGGCGATGGTATTTATTCACCAGGTAGCTGTAAGCAGCCTCATCTCCGGCAGCCACGGCGAGCATGATGGCTGCGTCGTCCGGGTTGGCCGCTGCCGGGCTGGGCACAACCTCTCGGGAACTCGGGCTACGCTCGACTTCCGGGTCGATCATGTTGCTCGTGTTGTCCCTTCCGAGGCCCAAGCCCAGGCCTGGAGTGTCCATCACCAGGGTCGCCATATCCTTCTCAACCCGGCTTTCCGGGGAAGGTTGCGCAGGAACGGCATTTTCCTGGGAAGTTGTCTCCGGGGCGCTGATTTCCGAATTGACTCCCGAGTTGATCTTTGCCCCGGTTTTCGAGCCGGTTTTCGCCCCGCTGCCGCCTCGTGCGGAAGCGCCATGGGGCAAGCCATCCGGCTCGCGCGGGGCGGCAGCATCGGCGGAAAATCGAATTGCGCTGAAGCGAAATGGCATGAGGTTCCGGAGCGTAATCCCCTTGAATGCGAGGCAGGAACGGGGTTTGTTTTGTGAGGCTTCCTGGTGATACTCTAACGCAGTAGACCTGCTTCCCGGCAGTGTGTTCTTCCGGCGCGCGCCGGTGCGCGGTAGATTTTTGATAGGGCGATTAACTCAGCGGTAGAGTGCCACCTTCACACGGTGGAAGTCGCAGGTTCGAATCCTGCATCGCCCACCATCTCCAGCCCATCGAGCAGGCATTGCAGGTGTGGCTTTCCGGTCAGCCATTCGGTCCGCCATTTGCTGCTAAGCGGATGGGACATCCTGAAACATCAGAGAGGATGGGCGTCGGAGGATTGCATCGCTTATGGTAACTCCACCCTTCCACGTCCCCTGTGCATCCTGATACCTGTAGAGTAGTTGTTGAATCCGATTGGTAAAGCGTCCACGAATCCGTGAGTAGTCAGGTTGAACATGGATGTTTGCAACGTGGCCGGTGCAATACGTGTGGGTCACCATGGGTACAAGCAACGCTGAAGTTAACAGGTCGCACACCTGCACCCCGACGTGATTCTCACTGTGTCCGAAGGTTGGGAGTTCAACGATACGCGGATATTGGGGCTGTCTGGTGCTGAACATCTGGGTGAAGATTGAGTGGGCGACCGGAACATTCAAGCCCTTGGCTCTTGAATCGGCAATGCAAAACCCGAAGTCATCTGCCGTTGTGAGGTAATGATCGAAGGCTCTGAACAACGATTGGCAGCTAGCAGTGTAAACAGCGGTGTGTCGATTCGGCTGCCCAATCCCCTTCACGAACACTTTAGAAATGAGCTTTACCTCGTTGCGAACACAAAAATCAAGCACCTCATTCAGAAACCGAATCGCGTGACGCGATTGGTTGCGGTTGCCTCGCGCGATGTCACGGCGAAGGTCCGCTCCCTTAATTTCTGGCAGCACGGAATCGAGGAAGTGGGATGCAGGAGGGCAAAGACCAGGAAAGAAGTTTCGTTTCAACTGGATGAAATCCGGGACGAAAGCAGCCAATCGCGTCTGATTGACAAGTAGCAGCGTCAGGGCGAAGACCGGCTGGTCATTATGGTTCGCCGGGTTGGCGACTGTCCCAAGATCGCCGGCATCGTCCATGTAAGCAATATGCAAAATACACCAACACTAAAGCCGCCTTGCGGCGGCTCTAGGATTTTCTGCCCCGAAGGACGGGGACAGTGAATAGCAGTTCTGTTGCAATCATACAACTGAATACAACTACATACAACAGAATTCAAATAGATACAACGGAATGCAAAGAGATACTGCGGAATACAAATACCACTGAATACACGGATACTTTCCTTCTGACGGTGGAAGTCGCAGGTTCGAATCCTGCATCGCCCACCATGTCCCTGGCGTCTCTGACGGTTTGGCAGGACAATTCCCCGGATGATAAGGTGAAGAGACGCCGGTGGTTCCAGCTCGCGGAGAGGTGGCAGAGCCCGGTTGAATGCAGCTGACTCGAAATCAGCCATAGTCGAAAGGCTATCGGGGGTTCAAATCCCTCCCTCTCCGCCATAAGATCAGTAAATCAATATGCAGGGGCCTATCATAGGCCCCTGTTCTATTTGGACCCGATCCTGCCTTCTATGAAAAATGTGTACCTGAGGCACAGAAAGGCACCGAAATTGAAATTCAATTGACTACCGGTAAGTTTTGATCCGGGCTTCGCGAAGAGAGAGCAAAGCACCGGGCGACCCATTACTTGTGCTCACCCATTTTTAGCCAGGGATCGCATGACAAATTCAGGGTCGGCAGCAATGACGATCAGAAGCGCGCGCGCAGCAGCTTCCGGCTGGCGACGCCCTGACTCCCAATGACGAACCGCATCCACCGACAAACCAAAACTCTCCGCGAAACGCCCCTGGCTCAGGCGCAGGCGCTTACGGAGACCTCGCACGTCCACGGTCTCCGGCAGAGTGACCTTGTAACCCTTGCGCGCGCCTTCCATGTAGGCGTGGGCTTCAGCGGTTCCTTGTGCCATCTCTTCAAACAATTTGCTCATCGCTTCCCCCTGTAATCGGCAAAGAGACTCTTTGCCATCCTGGCCAGCGCATTCTGCTCGGCCTTGCTCAAATTGCCCTTCTCCGATTTGGCATAGACGGTAACGAGGAAGATGGGCAAATCCTCGCCGCCGTACAAATAAACGACTCGCGCGCCGCCGCGTTTTCCCATGCCAGGACGCGCAAAGCGCAGCTTGCGATAGCCTCCTGTGCCGGGCATCAGGTCTCCGGCCTCAGGGTCAGCGGCGATAGTTCGCACGATTTCTTCCCGGTCCGCTGCGCTGTAAATGGCTTCGGCGGCTCTCAGGTAGGTCGGGGTTTCGACCACCGTCTGCATAGAAAAACTATATGCCAATGGCATGTCTCGGTCAACCCTTTCCAGGTAGTGATAACAGGCCCTGAATCTGGAGGCTCAACAGATTGTTCCGATTCAAGAGCAGTTCCACCGTTACTGTGCCCGAGCCAAAATTGCGAGGGGCAGCTTTTTTTTTAGGAAAAGCTGCGCGAATATCCACTCCCGCTGGGTATACCTACTGTGGAACTGCTTTAGCCGGAGCGTCAAGCGGCCAACCGAGGCTCCGGCCAAGAGTTCATGACTTGGTTTCGGTGGGTTGTTTTGTGGCGGCTTTCCGGCGGGGTGCGGTGTAGTTTGCGCCCTGCGCGGCGACCTCGAGAAAGGCATGCGCGGCGCGGGTGAGCGTCTTGTCCTTGCGGTAGATGAGGGCGAGTTCGCGCTGTACGCGCATGCCCTCGACTTTGATGGTTTTGAGGTGACCGGCAGCCTCATCGCCCTGGACGTTGGCGTAGGGCAGAAATCCGATCCCGGTCCCGGCCAGGATCAGCCGCTTCAGCAGCTCGCTCGACTCCAGCTCCATGGCGATGCGCGGGCGCACATCGTGGGTGTGGAAGAAGTGATTGATCTTTTCCCGCAACCGTCCGTGCTTCATCATGAGCAGGGGGTATTGCAGGATCACGTCGAGCTTGACGAGCGACTTTGCAGCGAGCGGGTGGGTGGGCGGCGCGATGAGCACGACCTCGTCCTTGTGGATGGGATGCACTTCGAGCCGTGTGTCCTGTATGGGCAGGGAGACGATGCCGAAATCGACCTCTCTGCTGATGACCGCCTCGATGGTGCGCGACCGCTCGGAGCGGACAATGCTCAGGTGAACCCGGTTGTACTGCTGGCGAAAGTGAGCGAAGACGGCGGGCAGCAGATAGAGGCTGGCGGCTTCGCTCGAGCTGACTGAAAGCTCCCCGCGCGGCGACTGATACAGCTCGCTGACGCCGGCGAGAATGTGGCTGTAACACTGGAGGCAGTGCTCGGCGAATGGCTCGAAGAGGCGTCCGGCGGCGGTGAGCGTGATCTTTCCGCCTTCGCGGTCGAACAGGCGCGCGCCGACTTCGGTTTCGAGCGAGCGTATCTGCGCCGAGATTGCCGGCTGGGTTACGCCCAGCTTCTCCGCGCATCGCGAAAAACTCTTGAGCTGGCAGATGAACTGAAATGTCTTGAGCTGCTCGAAATCCATGATCGAACCTCACCTGTTCTGGCTGCGTACTCTTCCAACTTATAAAAGTTAATGATGCGACTGATTGATTCCATTTGTATCAGGCGATACGATACTTTCCTCTTTCCGTTCGATGAGACAATAGCTCAAGACCTTCGCTTATGCGCTTTCTTCTCTCCATCGGTATGGTTCTTCTGGCTCCGTTCGCCGGGGTGTTGAGTCCTTCGAGTTCTTCCCATCCAATCGCTGCGTCGGCTCCAACTGCCGCTCCGGAGAAGACGGTCTATGACTACTCGCTGGCGATGCCCGGCGGCGGGGTTCAATCCCTGGCCGATTACCGGGGAAAGGTTCTGCTCATCGTCAACCTGGCCAGCCAGTCGGTCTACGCTTCCGAGCTTGCCGCCTTGGACCAGTTGGAGAAAACCTACGCGGATCAGGGGCTGGTGGTTCTGGGCATTCCCTCCTCCGACTTCGGCAAGCAGGAACTGAGCGACGATGCCGCAATCGACGCCTGGTACAAGAAGCAGAACCTGAGCTTTCCCATCGCGTCCAAAGCAACATTGACCGGGGTCCAGGCGATTCCGCTGGTCGGGTTTCTCACCGAACCGCCAACCGGCCTGCCGGGTGGTGAGCTGCACTGGAACTTTACCAAGTTTGTCCTCGACCGGGCGGGGCATCCGGTGATGCGGATGGAGGCTTCCGGCGACCCTGCCGACCCCGAGTTTCAGGAGAAGCTCGAAGAGGTGTTGAAGGGCACATACAAAGCTCCAGCCGCCGGCAAAAACAAGTCATCCGAAGGCGACGAGGATGACGACGATGAATGAAATTATCCCTCCTGACCTGATTTCTGTTTCAGATAATTTCTCCAGCCTCCGAGTTGGGTAATCTCGTCGGCGTCGGCGACGCCCGCAGGCTCGCAGAGGAAGCCTTTCACCTTCGATCCATCTGCGAGAATGACGGTGCCGAGCGATAGGGGCGCGGGAATTCCGAGCAGAAAACTGCCCACCGTATCCTCGGGCATGGCCCACACCTCGACTTCTATGCCTGTGCCGCCGAATCCCGGCTCGAAGACCAGACCGGGCTTGGCGGGAACGGTTCCACGCAGCGCGTAGAGCCGATAGTCGCCGTGGGAGCGGACGGTGCGCACCAGACGTGCGCGGCGCTCGGTCATCTGCCAGTTGAGCGGCTGGCCGCTCAGGTGCGCGCCGACCACGGCCATGAGCACGGAGCGCGCGGGCTGGGCCACGGGATCGAGCGTTGGCGTGGCGGCGAGTGGTTGTTTTGTCGCGCCGATTTCGCTGGCCAGCGCGCGGTGCAGCCTGTCGGCTACCGCGAGCAGGCCCTCGTCGGTGAAGGCCGGGCCGATGAGCGAAACACCCGACGGAAGTCCGTCCGTACGCCTCGCCGAAGGCACGGCGACAGCGGCCATATCGAGCAGGTTGACGAAGTTGGTGTAGTAGCCCAGGCGGCTGTTCAAGGCGACCGGGTCGCGCTCGATCTGGGCAAGGGTGTAGAGCGTCGGCGTGGTCGGCAGCAGCAGAAAATCCGCTTCGACCAGGAGCGCGTCGGCCTGCCGCTTCAGCTCCTGCAAACGATACATGGCATCGAAGAGTTCGACGGCGGAAAAGCGCTGTCCGCTCAGGAGAATGCCGCGCACGGTCGGGT
>JAJZFR010000004.1 GCA_021805265.1 Acidobacteriota bacterium
TGAGCCTGGTCCCGCGCGAGAAGCTGATCTGTTCGATCGGCAGCTACGGCTACGACTGGACAATGTCGATGCCGAATGCGCGTCAGCATCGCAAGGCCAAGCCAAAGGTTGTCAACACGGATGTGCTTTCGGTAGCCGATGCGTGGCAGCGCGCGGCAGACGCGGACGCTGACCTTGATCTCGATTACGATTCACTCAACGGCCACTACGAGTACATCGACGAAGACGAGCACGTTCGACACGTGGTGTGGTTCCTCGATGCCGTGACGGTGCTGGATGAAATGCGCGCGGCGCGCGCTCTGGGTTTGCAGACCTTTGCGCTCTGGCGTCTCGGCTCTGAAGACAGTTCGCTGTGGAATATCTGGGACAAGCCGAGCAGCGCCGGAGCTTTGCGCGCGCTGGGTGTTGTTCCTCCGGGTCATGATGTGGATACCGAGGGCGACGGAGATATTCTGCGCGTGACCGGTTCGCCCCAGGTGGGCAAGCGAGCGGTTACCATTGACACCGATGACGAAACCGATCCGCGCAAGCAGTTGATTGTCGATGAGCAGATGGATGTGTATCCGCACACCTACACGGTGCGCCAGTACGGTTATCATCCCGATGAGGTTGCGCTGACCTTCGATGATGGACCTGACCCGAAGTGGACGCCGAAGATACTGGACGTGTTGAAAGCAAAGAACGTCAAAGGCGCGTTCATGATGATCGGCAGCGAGGCTCAGGATCAGGTAAGCCTGATGCAGCGCGTGGTGCGCGAAGGCCACGAGATCGGGAACCACACGTATACGCATCCTGACATCAGCGAAATCTCTTCCAGGCAACTGGACATCGAGCTGCAATTGTCGGAGCGTCTTTTTGCGAGCAAGCTCGGCCTCCAGCCGCTCTATTTTCGTCCGCCGTACTCGATCGATCAGGAGCCGGATACGGACGATCAGGCCGCGCCGATCGAGCAGATTCAGCGCGACGGATACACCATCATCGGTGACAAGATCGACACCGACGACTGGAACGAGCATCCGCATAAATCGCCGGAAGAGATTCGCGATTCCGTATTGTCGCAGCTTCAGATGATGAAAACCAGGCCGCAGTTTCGCGGCAGCATCATCCTGCTGCACGATGGCGGAGGCGACCGCTCGGCCACGGTTGCGGCGCTGCCTGTACTGATCGATGCGCTGCGCGCGCATGGCTACAAAATCGTCCCGGTCTCGGCGCTGATGGGCAAGACGACAGCCGAGGTGATGCCGAAGCTGACCATGCGCCAGTATCTTCGCGCGATGCCCGATTCGATTGCGTTTTCCGGTCTTGCGCTGCTCGGCACGTTCATTGTCACGGTATTTTTTGCGGGCGATGTGCTGATGAGTGTTCGCCTGGTGTTGGTCGGGATACTTGCGGTCATTGATCGCTTCCGTCGTCGCCACGATATGTTGCCCGGCTATGCTCCTCGTGTTGCGGTGCTGGTGCCGGCGTATAACGAAGAGACGGTGATCGCGCGCACGGTGCGGTCGGTGCTGAACTCGGACTATGCCGATCTGCGCGTGATCGTGATTGATGATGGATCGAGCGACCGGACTTCCGAAGTTGCGCGAGACACATTTGCTGCGGAGATAGTTAGCGGCAAGGTGGTGGTATTGACCAAGCCGAATGGCGGCAAGGCAGCCGCGCTCAATTACGCGGTTGAGCAGATTGGAGAAGAGATTTACGTCGGCATCGACGCCGACACAATCATCGCATCCGATGCAATCGGAAAGCTGATTCCGCATTTTTCCGATCCCCTGATCGGCGCCGTCGCGGGCAATGCCAAGGTGGGCAATCGCGTGAACCTGTGGACGCGCTGGCAGGCGCTCGAATACATTACCAGCCAGAACTTCGAGCGAAGAGCGCTGGATCTTTTCAATGTTGTGACGGTCGTTCCCGGCGCGATTGGCGCCTGGCGTACAGCCCCGGTCAAGCTGGCTGGCGGCTATCCGGTGAATACGGTGGCAGAGGACGCCGACCTCACCATGAGCCTGCTGGAGCAGGGCCTGAAAGTGATCTACGAGGATCGCTCGCTGGCATTTACAGAAGCGCCGATTGACGCGAAGGGACTGATGCGGCAGCGTTTTCGCTGGTCGTTCGGAACGCTCCAGGCAGTGTGGAAGCATCGCGCCGCGTTTGCGCGCAACAAGGCGATGGGCCTGTTCGCGCTGCCCAACATTGTCATCTTCCAGATGTTGCTACCGCTGGTTTCGCCCTTCATTGACCTGATGTTTTTGATCGGCGTGATTCAGTTTTTTGTTGATCGCCATTACCATCCCGAGGCCGCCAGCATGGCCAGCTTTGAAAAGCTGCTGGCGTACTTTCTTACCTTCATGGTGATCGACTTTGTCACCTCCGCGATTGCTTTCAGCCTGGAGCGAAGACATCCCGCGAACAAGGGCGATGGCTGGCTTCTGTTTCACATCTGGCTGCAACGCTTCGCTTACCGGCAGGTGTTTTCCGTGGTGCTGCTGAAGACGGTGAAGCGCGCCATCGATGGTCGCCCATTCAACTGGGACAAGATCGAGCGCACGGCCGTGATGAGCAAGGCAACAGAAAAACTGATGAGATCCGAGTAACTGTTCCACCGGGAAGCTGACAGCTTCGCACTTATCGAGTTATCGGTTTGCCGACAGGCGGCAGCGTACGCAGGTAGGCAATGATCTGCCAGCGTTGCTGCCGGGGCAGGCTGCTCCACGGCGGCATGCCTTTGAACGGATTGCCGTGATCGAGCATCCAGGCGAGATCGCCGTCGCTGGCGTGTTGGATGCGCGGGCTTCGCAGGCTGGGCCTGCCGTAGCGTCCCATGGCGTCGGCACCGTGGCAGGGCGAACAGTTGTGGAGGAAAAGCTGCTTGCCCGCTGCGGTTGCGGAAGCCTGCTGCGCAAGCGGATTTTTCTGCCGGTGAATCTCGTCGGGCACACGCCGCAGCCATGCCCCATCGGCGGCGGCCAGCAGCAGCGCGGGAAACAGGACAAGCGCGAGGATGGATGTCTTCATGGGTAGCTCTACGC
>JAJZFR010000078.1 GCA_021805265.1 Acidobacteriota bacterium
GTCTTCGTCACCGGCATTCCGCTTACCGGTGCCCAGCTCAGGCCGGAGTTCGTCGAGATCTGCAGGCCCGCAACCCGCGTACCAAAATACACGATATTCGGCGCATTCGGATCCACCGCAATCCGCTCCCCGGCGTTGCGTCCCGAATCGTTCGAGCCATTCTGAAAGGGCAGGGGAACGGTCGTGAACGTATTGCCCTGATCGCTTGAAACCAGCATCGCACCGTTGCCGTCCCACGTCGGCTCCAGCGCATACTCGCCAACCGCAAGATAAAGCTGGTTCGGGTTGGTCGGATCGAGGCCAATCGCCTCCACGCCGCCCCAGTACCACTTCGAGCCGGGAATCCAATCCAGCAGCGGCGACCACGCGCTGACCGTTGCGTCCCAGCGATAGGCCCCGCCCACATCCGTCCGTGCGTAAATCAGGTTCTGCTGCGTCGGATGGAAGTAAAGTCCCGTCACATAGCCCCCGCCCACCACCTGGACATTGGACCACGAATAACTCGGCGCGCCCCCGCTGCCCGCTGCCTCCACTGCCAGGGCAACCTTCGCTGTCGCCGCGGCGTAGTCGGCAGTATCGGCCGGCGTAAACGTGGCCGACAGCGTCACAGTGCCCGGCGTCGAAAGCACCGTCCCCGCCGCTGGCGCATACACAAAGCTGCCCGCCACCGCTGCCGCCGAAGCGTTGCTTGCTGTGGCATTCAACTGCGTCGCCCCCAGTGTCGCCCCCACCGTTACGGCTGCCGGCGTCGGCCAGAGTATCGTCGGCGTCGCCTGCGTCACCGTCAACGTGACCGTGGCTGTGGCAAGGCTGTAGTGTGTCGTATCCGTCGGCGTAAAGGTCGTCTTCAGTGTCTGTTGGCCGACCACCACCACTGTGCCGGCGGCGGGTGTATAAGCAAACGTGCCAGCCACGCTCGAGGTTGCGTCAAGCTGCACGGAAGACAGTGTCGTTCCCGCCGGAACCGCGCCTGGCGTTGCCCACGTGATTGTTGGAGCCACAATCGGTGTCCCCGTCGAGCTGCCGCCGCTGCTGCCCTTGCAACCACTTACCGCGAAAACCAGCGCAGCAACGAAAAGCCCGAATAAAGTCGAACAAACAATCGAAATTCGCATGGTGATGAACAGAACCAGACGGGAACGCCCGCTGCGGTGTAAACCTTTCCTTACTTTGCCCGAGGCATTGCGCCCCGGCCGAACTTCCCCGCAATCATACAGAACCACACGCCGCTACTCCAGCAGTCAGTGAGAGGGTTCGGGAACCGCACTCTGACCCGCAGCCGGACTCGCGGTTGCAGGCGTTCCATCGCTCCCGCTCGAAGCAGGAAGCGCATAGATCACCTCGTCCGGGCGCGCATAGTGCAGCCGCGCACGCGCCTCGAACTCGATTGCCGCAGGGTCGTCTTTCAGCCGTTCAATGTGCTGGCCGAGCCGACTATTTTCCGCGTTCAGGTGATCAATCTCCTCGGTCAGTTGCTGGTCCCGCAGGCGCTTGCTGTTCCAGCTTGAAATCCCGTTCTGGCCCATTACAAAGCTCCAGCCAAGAGCCAGCGCAACCCCCAGCAAAGCCCCCGATCCGACGCGACGCGCATGGCGACGCCAAAGGATCGCGACCCGCTCCGCAAAGGATCGCGGTGCGAGGTCCTCCTCGGGATTCAAGCCCGAACGCTGCTCGGCTTCTGTGCCCAATTCCTGCCTGGATGCATCCGCTGAATACACTGGAAAACCTTCCATCCGATCAAGTCGAATCCTTGAAAAAATCTAACTCGCCAACACAAATTCCTTGGCCGCAGCGCTCAGCCGCGCCATGTCCGCCGCGCTTCTCGACTCAGTGTACGCACGCACCACCGGCTCCGTCCCCGACAGCCTGTAACAGACCCAAGATCCGTCCTCGAGCACCAGCTTCAAACCATCCGTGCGCACCACGCTCGTCACCCGCCGTCCGCCAAGTTCCGTCGGATCTGTCTTCAATTTCTGAGTGAACGCGGCCTTGGCCTCCTCGGTCAAGTGAAAGTTCTCGCGAACCGGATAGAAGGAACCTACTTTGCCAAATAACTCGGTCAGTTGTTGCCCCAGCGATTTCCCTCGTCGCGCCACCATCTCCGCCACCAGCAGCCCGGCAATCACGCCGTCTTTCTCCGGCACATGGCCGCGAATCGTCAGCCCTGCGGACTCCTCGCCGCCGATCGCAATCTTGTCCGCGAGGATCAGCTCGCCAATGTATTTGAAACCCACCGGCGTCTCGTACAACGGCACCTGGTGATGCTCGGCCAGCGCATTGATCAGGTTCGTCGTTGCCACTGACTTGGCCACCCCGTTCCGCCACCCGCGCGTCTCGACCAGGTAATCGAACAGCAGCGCAATCACGTAATTCGGCTGTAGAAACGTGCCGTCGGCGTCCACCACGCCAAAGCGATCCGCGTCGCCGTCAGTCGCGATAATCAGGCTTGCGCCCGCCTCGCGCATCGCCGCCCTGGCATCGCCCAGCAGGTGGTCGTCCGGCTCCGGAGCATGGTTGCCAAACAGCACATCGCGATAGTCGTGCACCGTTGTCACCGCGACCCCGGCCCGCGTCAGCAGCTCCGATGTATACCCCCGCGCCGCGCCCCAGAAGGGATCGAAAACAATCTTCAGTCCGGCGTCGGCAATCGCCTTCAGGTCCACCAGTTCTTCGATACGAGCCAGATAGGCGGGCTTCACGTCACAGGTTTCAAACTTCGCGCTGGTGTCGGCCAGCCGCGGAACCACCGGATCCTCGCCCAGCGCCACAATCGCCGCTTCGATCTGCCGCGTTACTTCCGGCAGCGCCGGCGCTCCGTCGTGCGTCGAAAACTTGATCCCGTTGTACTCCGGAGGATTGTGCGATGCCGTAAAGTTGATCGCTCCCGAAGCCTTCAGTGTCCGCACGGCATAGGAAATCGCCGGCGTCGGTGCCGCCTCCGGAATCACGATCGGCGTGATCCCGTGCGCTGCCAGAACACGCGCCGCCTCGTCCACAAACGTCTCGCCCAGAAAGCGCGGATCGCGACCCACCAGAACCCGATGCGGCGCAGGCTGCGTAAGAACATAGGCCGAAATTCCGGCCACCGCCCGCCGCACATTGGCCACTGTAAAGTTATCCGCAATGATCGAACGCCAGCCCGACGTGCCAAACTTGATCGCTGTGCTCATGATTTTCCTCCTCGGCTACGACAAATCCAGTTTCCAAATCCTGCAAAGTGGTTTTCCATTCGCCTGAAAACCATTTTTCCCGCACAGCTATCTTGCCCCACCAGACTCAGTTGAGCAAGAGCGGATTGCTCGCCGGATTGCTCGCCGCTGATTGCCCCTTCCGGGTCAGAAAATCTCCGCCAGCCGCGCAAAGCTCTCCACCTCGATCAGCCGCTGCCCCGCTGGCGGCACGTCCAGCTCCGCATGCTCCAGCACCCACGTATCTTTATGCACCACAAACACCGCGTGCAGCCCCGCCGCGAGCGCCGGATTGATGTCCGACTTCGGGCTGTTGCCAATCATCCACGTCGCCCCTCGCCCGCAGCCATGACGCTCGACCACTGCTTCGTACGCTGCGGCATTCTTCTCCGCCACGATCTCCACCGCAGTGAAATATCGCGCCAGACCGCTGCGCGCCAGCTTGTCCGCCTGCTCCGCCTGGTCGCCCTTGGTCATCAGGATCAGCCGATGTCGCGCAGCAAGTTCCGGCAACAGCTCCCGCACCCCCGGCATCAACTCGATCTCCTGATCCGCTATCGACCGCGCAAAACTGCGTATCTTCCCCAGCGTAACCGCGTCCGCGCTTGTAGCCGTCAGCCGCTCGTAACAGGTCACCAGGGAATGTGCGAAACTCGTCAGCCCATACCCCAGCGCCAGAATCGACTCCCGCTCGGCCTGGTTCAACGCCTGACGAACCTCCTCGGGCGTATACGCGCGATGATTCAGAAAACCGATGTACGACGCAATCGCCCGCTCGAAGTAGATGTTGTTCTCCCACAACGTGTCGTCGGCGTCGATCAGCAGCGTCAGGTCTTTCCTCTCTGGCATCCTTACATCATAACCACCATGCAGACGCGGCCGGGACGCAGCTTGACGGCGAAGAGCTAGAGAAAACGTCCCAAACCACACAGCTCCTGGTTCCATAGAGGAATATGTTCATCTATTGCTCAATATGCTAGAGTAATCTGGTTTGTATTTCCCCGAATCGAGGGTCCAACCATGCAAGCCGCCGAGCCGACTTATCCGCCGCTTCGCTTTCTCGAAGACAAATGGGACGCCGATTATGCCTCCACGCTCGACGAACCGGAGCTGCTCCGCTACCGCTCGAACCTGCTCGGCTCCGATCTGCGCCTGACCAATTTCGGTGGGGGAAACACCAGCTCGAAGCTGACCCAGCGCGATCCGCTCTCTGGACAGCCGGTCAAGGTGCTCTGGGTCAAAGGCTCAGGCGGCGACCTGGGCAGCATCCAGCGCAAGGGCTTCGCCACGCTCTATCTCGACAAGGTGCTGTCTCTCAGGAACAGCTATCGCGGCGTCGAGCTGGAGGACGAGATCGTAGCCATGTACCCCATGGCCGCCTTTGAGGCCAACCCGGTCGCGGCCTCCATTGACACGCCCCTGCACGGCTTCCTGCCCTTTGATCACGTGGATCATCTTCACCCCGACTGGGGCATCGCGCTCGCCGCAGCCGCCAACGGCGAAGAGCGCATGCAGGAGTTCAACGCCGAGTTCGGCCATTGTCTGGTCTGGGTTCCCTGGCAGCGACCCGGCTTCGAGCTGGCCATGATGCTGGCCCGCGCGGTCGAAGCCAACCCTGGCTGCGACGGCATCGTCCTCGGTGGCCATGGTCTTTTCACATGGGGCGAAACGCAGCGCGCCTGCTACCGCAACACCCTCACCATCATCGATCAGCTCGGCCAGTTTCTCGACCGATTCGCCCAACGAACCGGCGCGGCAATCTTCGGCGGCCCGGTACGTGAGAGCCTCAGCCATCGCAGCGCCCTCGCCACCGCGATTCTACCCATCCTGCGCGGCCAGCTTGGACAGACGCAGCGCGCCATCGCCAGCTTCTCTGACGCTCCCGACGTGCTCCACTTCGTCAACTCCTGCAACGCCAAAGCGCTCGCTCACCTCGGCACAAGCTGCCCCGATCACTTCATCCGCACCAAGATTCGCCCCATGTTCATCGACTGGTCAGGAAGTGCAGCGAACACCGGAAGCGCGCCAGGCTCCGACGCGTCAGGCTCCGATCTTGAAAGCATCAAAACCGCAATCGCCGTCGCGCTCGACACCTACCGCGCCGAATACGCAACCTACTACCAGCAGCACGCGCTCCCTGACTCGCCCGCCATGCGCGACCCCAGCCCCACCGTCGTCCTCGTGCCCGGCGTGGGCATGTTCACCTTCGGCAAGAACAAGACCGAGTCCCGCATCACCGGCGAGTTTTACATCAACGCCATTCACGTGATGCAGGGTGCCAGTGCTCTCGGCCACGGAGCAGCCACCGTCAACACCGGCGACCCTGTTCCCCAGGCTGGCCCCGCCGCTCCGGCATCCGCCTTCACCGTACACTCGAACTACGTCGCCCTGCCGCCCTCCGAAGCCTTCCGTATCGAGTACTGGGCGCTTGAAGAAGCAAAAATCCGCCGCCAGCCTCCTGAAAAGGAGTTCAGCCGCAAGGTCCTGATGATCGTCGGCGGGGGCAGCGGCATTGGCCGCGAGGCCGCGCGACTGGCCGCCGAGCGCGGCGCTCATCTGGTCCTCGCCGACCGCGATCTCCGCGCAGCCGAATCCGTCGCCGCCGAGCTGAAATCCATCCTCCCAGCCGAGTGGTGCGTTGCCGTCGCGCTCGACATCGCCGACCGCGCCACCATCGCGAAGGCTCTCGAAACCGCCATCAACCGCTTCGGCGGCATCGACATTCTGCTCAACACCGCGGCCATCTTTCCCACCTCGCCGGATGGCGTCATCTCCGACGCTCAGTGGGCCACCACGCTCGCCGTCAACGTCACGGCCAACTACCTGCTCGCCGACGAAGCGGCAAAGCTGCTGCGCCAGCAGGCCCTCAGCGCCGCCATCGTGCTCACCAGCTCGGCCAACGCCGTCGTCCCCAAGCGCGGTACCGAGGCTTACGACGTCAGCAAGGCCGCGCTCAGCCACCTGGTCCGCGAACTGGCCGTCGGCCTCGCCCCGCTCGTGCGCGTCAACGGCATCAGCCCGGCCACGGTCGTCAAAGGCTCGACCATGTTTCCCCGCGACCGCGTCCGCGCTTCGCTCGCCAAATACTCCATCCCCTTTGACCCATCCATGTCCGACGAAGAGTTGCGCACGCTGCTCGCGCGCTTCTACGCACAGCGAACGCTCACCCACCAGCCCATCGATCCGGTCGATTGCGCCGAGGCCATGCTCTACCTCGCCAGCGACCGCGCCCGCTGTACCGCCGGCCATCTCATCCCCGTCGATGGAGGATTGCCCGAGGCGTTTCTGCGATGAGCAACTCCACTCCCGTTCCTCAGGAAGCAAGCCACCGAGCGCCCAGGGTAGCCATCGATCTCGGTGCCGAGAGCTGCCGTGTCTCCCTGCTCCGCTGGTGCGGGCAACAGCCGGAAATCATTCTCCTTCATCGCATTCCCAACGGGCCATACACCGACCCCTCGGGAGATCTCCGCTGGCCCCTGCGCACCATTCTTGCCGGTATCGAAACCGGCCTGCGCAAGGCCGCAGAGGCCGCGCCTGAGGGCATTGCCTCGATCGCCGTCGATGGCTGGGCCGTCGATTACGTCCGCCTTGACAGCGAGCGCGAGATACTCGAAGAGCCTTTCTGCTATCGCGATGAGCGAAGTATTGCCGCCAAAGAACTGGCCGACCTGAGCATCCCGCCCGAGGAGTTCTTCGCCCTCACCGGCGTACAGCCCCACCGCATCAACACCGTCTATCAGCTCTTCGCCGACCGAGACTCAAGTCGCGCGTCGCACCCCTGGCTGCTGTTGCCCGAGTATGTTCTCCACTGGCTCGGCGCGCGCCCCGTCGCCGAGTTCACCAACGCCACCCATACCGGCATGCTCGACCTCAAAACCCGAGACTGGGCACCCGGGATTTTCACTCGTCTCGGCCTCGACATCCGCCATGCCCCCGAGCTTGTCGAACCGGGAACCGTGGTTGGCACTCTGCGCGGACCGCTAGCCAAACTTCCCGCCTTCCGCGAAACCCAGCTCATCGCGCCAGCCTGTCACGATACCGCTTCCGCCATTGCCGCCATTGCCGAAGAACACAAAAACGCCGCCTACATTGTCTGCGGCACTTGGTCACTGGTCGGCGCAACCATCGCCACCCCAGTCGTCAACACGGAGGCGCTCGCTGGCGGATTCACCAATCTCGGCGCGCCGGCGCACCAATACTGCTTCCACACCAGCATCAACGGTATGTGGCTGCTCAAGCAGTGCCTCGATCACTGGACCGCGCAGGGGCGTCCCACGGAATCTCTCACTTTTTCAGCCCTCAGTCAGGCAGCGGCCAGCGTCACGCTGCCACCGGACGCCATCCTTCCTGTCGACGCGCCCGATCTGCTGCTGCCCGGCCAGATGCCTGCCCGCATCGCGGCCATTCTGCACAGCCAGACAGGAATGATGCTCGAAGATATGCCGGGAAATGAACCCGCTTTTGCCCGCCTCATCTTCAACAGCCTGGCCGCGCGTTACGCCTCCGCCATCGACACGCTCGAACGAATCACCGAACGGCGATTCCCCCGCGTCGTCATCCTCGGCGGCGGCTCTCAGAACGCGCTCCTGGTACACCTGATCGGCAAAGCAACCGGACGCGCCGTTATTGCCGGCCACCCCGAAGGCTCTACCCTGGGCAACTTCGCGCTTCAACTGGCCTCCGCAGGCCACGCACCGATTCAATCCTGCCCGGCCGCGCTCGCCCATGCCTCGTGGATCAGCTCACAGACATAGATCGAAGTGGTCCGCGCTGCTACGCTTCTTCCTTCAGCGTCTCAGGCGTCACCACGCGATGCCGCACGTAGTTGTAAGGCGGCACCGCGTTGCCCCGTACCAGTGTGATCCCAAGCTGAATCAGCCGCGGTCCATACGTATGCGCCTCGTGAGAAATCGATCCCACAATCGCGCTCTTGCCAGCCTTCATCTCTTCCACCAGCTCGGGAATGCAGTCCTGGCCGACAATGGCAAAGTCGTTTTCCCTGCCCGCCGCTCGCACCGCGTCCAGGACTCCCAGCGCGCTCGAATCCGTCGCCGCTGCCACCAGCACCCGTTCGCCCTTCTGGCGGCTGGCCAGAAAATCCGCCACCGCAATCTGGCTCGGGCGGCGCATCCCGCGGCCATCCAGCCGCAGAAAGCGATCCGCCGGAATCTGATCCAGCAGCGAGCGAATCGCCTCGAACGCTCCCGCGATCCGGCTCTGCACAAAGCTGCCCGCTTCGGCAAAGCCCACCCCCAGCACCCAGTCCGCCCGGCTCTTCCATTTGCGCTGCGCATACTGCGCCAGCAATACCCCCGCCTCGTACCCAACCTCGAAGTTATCCACCCCAAAGTACGTAGCATTCGGGTGTGGCACGTCGATCGCAAGCAGTGGAATTCCCGCATTTTTCAGGATGTAGGCCACATGCGGAGCAACATGCTCTTCGGCCTGAAACTCCAGCACCAGATCCACACGCTCGGCCACAAACTGTTCCGCATTGCGAATCGCCGTCTCGGCGTCAAAGTGGTTGTCCAGAATGATCAGCTCTACCCCCGAGCTGGCCGCCGCCGCCGTCACCGAGTTCGCCACCTGCTGCGAAAACGGCAGGTCCGCGCTCTGCACCGCCAACCCGAAGCGAAGCCGCTTCGGACGGCTCACCAGCCGATACTCGCCCGCCTCGGTGTGCGCCACATACCCGCGATGCACCAGCGTTTTCAGTATCCTGTAAACGCTTGTCTTCGAAATATGCGACCGCTGAAAGACATCCTCCAGCGTCATCGGAGCATTTTGTTCTTCCAGCATCTCCAGGACATCGAGTGCCTTCGACAGAATAGGGATCAGGTAAAGCCGCTTGATCTTGCTGTTGGCCAAGGAAAAGACTCCTCAAATTTCAAGGATGAACGGATTGCCACCCAAAGGTACTACAGAGAATCTTCGCAGAAACAGGACGCTTGTGAGCGGATCGATCCAACTATGATCGAGAAAAACAATCCAGTAAACGCTTACCTCGACCTTCATCGCTTTCTCATTGACAGCAAACGGCTTGGTGACCTACGATTCCAGAGATTTCATTAAGGATACTCTTTCACATAAGAGAAGGGGCTACATTGACCGCCAACCCGATCTTAGGCGTCTTGCTGCACTGGTTAGGCGGTCTTGCCTCCGCCAGCTTTTACGTCCCCTTTCGCAAGGTGAAAGCCTGGTCCTGGGAGACCTACTGGCTGGTCGGCGGCGTCGTGAGCTGGATCATCGCCCCCTGGATCATGGCCGCGCTGCTCACCCATCACCTGCTCGAGGTCCTGCTTCAGACGCCCGCTTCCACCCTCGGATGGGCCTTCGGATTTGGTCTTCTCTGGGGACTCGGCGGACTCACCTTTGGGCTCACCATGCGCTACCTCGGCCTCGGCCTGGGCATGGCAGTCGCGCTTGGCTATACAGCGGTCTTCGGCACACTCATTCCGCCCATCTTTCGCGGCCAGTTCCCTTCCCTGCTCGAACAGCGGTCCGGCCAGTTCATCCTCGCAGGCGTCGCTGTCTGTGCCCTGGGTATCGTTGTCGCGGGCGCGGCCGGCGTCTCGAAAGAGCGCGAACTCTCCCCGGCTCAACAGCTCGAAGCCATCCCCGAGTTCAATCTTCGCCGCGGACTTCTCGTCGCCACCTTCTGCGGCATTATGAGCGCCTGTTTTGCCTTTGGACTCGCTGCGGGCGACCCCATCAAGGCTCTCGCCGTCCAGTTTGGCACTCCCAATATGTGGCAGGGGCTGCCCGTACTCATCGTCGTCCTCGCCGGAGGATTCACCACCAACGCCATCTGGTGCGCCATCCTCAACGCGCGCAATCGCAGCTTCGCCGAATATCTCCGCATTCCCCCCCACAAACTCGAACCGATCAGCAACCCGTCGCGCCCATCCCTGCTGCGCAACTACCTCTTCTCCGCTCTCGCCGGATTCACCTGGTACCTGCAATTTTTCTTCTACACCATGGGCGAGTCCCAGATGGGCCGGCGATACGGCTTTTCGAGCTGGACCCTCCACATGGCCAGCATCATCCTCTTCAGCACACTCTGGGGCATCGCGCTCCACGAATGGCGCGGCACTGGCCTGCGTACCAGGGCACTGGTCGCGCTCACGTTGCTGGTTCTTGTCGGGTCTACCTTGATCGTGGGATACGGAAATCTGCTGGCGATCGCAACCAGCCAACCGTGAAAGGGAAAGGATTCAGAATGTCAAACACGGAGCAGGACACAGAAAGGCTCTTTCACGCGTTGGATGCGTTCCAGATCGAGATCCCTTCCTGGGGGTTCGCCAACACGGGAACGCGCTTTGGCAAGTTCATCCAGCCCGGCGCCGCAACCACCATCGAGGAAAAGTTCGCCGACGCCGCAGAGGTCCATCGCCTCACAGGAGCCACGCCCACGCTTGCGCTGCACGTTCTCTGGGACATGCCCGGCGGCGTCCACGACGCGCCAAAGATTCGCGCCCTTGCCCAGCAAACCGGCATCCGTCCCGGCTCCATCAATCCCAATCTCTTTCAGGATCAGCACTACAAGTTCGGCTCCCTCTGTCATCCTTCCGCCGAAGTTCGCGCGCTCGCCGTCGCACACATGATCGACTCGATCGCCATCGCCACGGAGCTTGCCAGCCGCGACATCTCTCTCTGGCTGCCCGACGGCTCCAACTACCCCGGAACCCAATCCATCCGCAGCAGGATCGAGTGGCTCGAAGAGAGCCTTCAGCAAGCCCACCAGCGCATGACTCCCCACCAGCGCCTGCTCGTCGAATACAAACCCTTCGAGCCAGCCTTCTATCACACCGACATCGCCGACTGGGGCATGGCCCTCCTGCTCGCCCGAAGCGCCGGTCCTCAGGCCCGCGTTCTGGTCGATACCGGCCACCACTACGCCGCCCAGAACATCGAACAGATCGTCGCCTGGCTCACTCACACCGGCATGCTCGGCGGCTTCCACTTCAACGACCGACGCTACGCCGACGACGACCTCACGCTCGGCTCCATCGACCCCTACCAGGTCTTCCGCATCTTCGCCGAGATTCACTGCGCGCAGCATGAGAGTGGTCTGGCTGACATCGCCTTCATGATCGACCAGAGCCACAACCTCAAGCCCAAAGTCGAAGCCATGGTACAGACCGTCGCGACCGCCCAGGAACTCTGGCTCAAAGCCGCAACCATCGACTGGGACCGGCTCGCGAAGCTGCAACGCGAATGCGATCTTGTCGCCGCCGAAGAGCTGTATCGCGGCGCCTTCTGGGGCGACGTAAAACCAACCCTCGCGGCCTGGCGCGAAGCGCGTGGGCTGCCCATCGATCCGCTGCATGCCCTGCGCCAGTCCGGCTATATCCAACGCATCGAAGCCGAACGCGCCGACAAACAAACAGGCCTCGGCAGCTACGCCTGACACAGCGTAAGATTCCATTCGCTGCCCACCCGCAGTAAGCGCCGCTTCAGCCATGCACAAGGAGTCATTCATGCCTCGATCCTTCCCTCGGCCATCCTGCACTCTCCTCGTGCTCTCCTGCGCGCTCGGCCTTCAGCCAGCCTGCTACGGATTTGCCACCAAACCCGCGCCGACCGTCTCCGGCACCCATGGAACGCCCGTCTCCGGTATTCACGACGCGCCCATCCGTCTGCGCGCCGACGACCTCGCTACCCCGCTCGGCATCGACGACGCCACGCCCCATTTCTCCTGGCAACTTGTCGATACCCGCCACGACGCGCGCCAGACCGCCTATGAAATCGAGGTCGCCTCGACCGCCGCCAATCTGCTCGGCGGACGCGCCGACATCTGGGACTCCGGACGCGTCTCGAGCGACCAGTCCGTCGGCGTCCCTTACAACGGTCCCGCGCTCGCCGCCATGACCCGCTACTACTGGCGCGTCCTCGCCTGGGACCAGGAGGGAAAGCCCTACACGCCCAGCCAGCCCACCTGGTGGGAGACCGGGTTGAATAACTCCGGAAACTGGTCGGCAAAATGGATCGGCTCGCAGACTCCCGAAGAGTTCGCCCTCCGCGCCGCGCACGCCGCCTGGATCACCACCCCCGACCCGGCCAGCGCCCACGCCGACTCGAACGGCCAGCTCCGCCTGGCCTATCGCTTCCCGTTTCCCGCTGGCGCCTCGACGA
>JAJZFR010000011.1 GCA_021805265.1 Acidobacteriota bacterium
GTATCGATGCTCGCTAAATGATAGCTTCCGAAACCAAACGGTCTATATCCAAAGGGTGCCATCAATTTTCCATCCAACTTAGGATATGCTGACTGCAAATCAATTTCCGTCGATGCCGTGCTCGTTGCTTTGAGCTCCTCGAATTTACTTCTTGCATCGTCTGCTCCGAACTTCCACCGCATTCCACGTTCAATTATGGCATCCATGCGGGTCGACGAACCCTGTGGCTCAGTCTGAAACAACCGCAGTACTATAGCCTTCGAAAGAGGGATGCAGTAGACACAGACAGTTGAGACTGCCGGGATAAACACGAAGAAGATAAGGAACAAAATTCGATACCCCCTCCATATTTGCCGGAAAGTCGATGCCAGGACAGTAGCCACAATCACGATGCCTACTGCTGCGAATCCTACATGTCCCTCATCGCATCTGCCCAAAGCCGCAAAAAGCGTCCCCGCCGACACAGCGACAACCATGAGCATTCCATCCCCGCGCGATTTCGCACGAAATCTCGCGGCTACGAAAATACTCACCAGTCCACACATAAAGAAAAAGAAAAGAATATGCCCTGCAGGTATTATTGGGGAGTTATAGGCGCCGCCGCTGAAAGCCTTCATCGTTGCGAAGACGTCCATTCTGTTGGCTCCCAGCAATACAACGATCTCCCCAATTGCCAGAGTTGCATATGCGGCGGCGCTTCTCCCGTCCCATCGGCCAAAGACCGCGAAATAACCTAGCGTCCCTATTCCGTAAGCCAGAGCCATCTCCGGTGAATCCATCAGCAGGACGGCTGTGAATGCAACCGCCACAAGCATTGCGATCGCTCTGTGCCGATGTCCACCCCGGGCATCTATCCGCTGCACCAAAAGGCCGAAGTACGGTGCTGGAAGATATCTCAAAAACGAGTAGTTCAGTCCCGTGCAGAGCAGCGCCGGTAGTTGAAACAGACAGAATAGATTGAATATATCCGTCTTGCATGCAGATGGATAATCTAGCATATCCAGTATTTTAGCTAGCATCCATATCCCAACCAGTAGCCATATCAGCCAGAATATAAAGTAGCTCTGATCGGCGCCAAGATGAAGTGTCATCAACAACCGAGGCCCGTAGAGAAACGAGGCACCATATACAAACTCAAAATCCTTGTAGGGTCTCCCACCTTCCGCCACCATTTTCACTCTGTCAATCAGATACTGCGACTCTCCAAATCCTTGGAGGCCGTGTACAAGCAAGTACATTGCCGCCCATCCCAAGGCAAATACTCCCATCCATTTTGCGATCACCCGCGTGGGAACCATCTCCGCCCCTTCCGCCGTTGGAGGTTGAAACCGGATGTTCAGCGTCTTGGAGAATAGCCCACCAACACCCAGAAACCCAAAAAGAATCAGGATCCCTGTCCGGTTGCTATACCCAAACAAATACGAATCGGAGATAGATGGAGGTACTGAAACCAGTTGCGGCAAAAAGAAGACCGAACACAGGGCAGCTATAGTGGCGATGACCCACACTGTAATAATCCATCGTTGATCCATCAGGTGCCGTACTGGACTGTTCGACAATTCTGTCATTTTTGAATCCTATATCAACTTTTGTCAGTGAGTGAAGTGGTCCCGGTAGTTCGGACAGTTTTTGCTTTTCGCATAAGTGGAAGTTCTTGTTTTTGTATTTAGGCTGCCAGGGGTTCAGGCAAGCGGTTGAAGTATGCCTGATCGGGCGTGAGCGCTTTCAGGCTGAAGTGTGGGCGGATGGAGTTGTAAAAATCCAGGTAGCGGCCGATGGAAGTTCGGGCCTCGTTCACCGAAGCGTAGGCGCGCAGGTAGACCTCCTCGTATTTGATCGACTTCCAGATGCGCTCGACGAAGACGTTGTCGCGCCAGCGGCCCTTGCCATCCATGCTGATCCTGATCCTTTCATCTTTGAGCCGCCCAGGGAAGGCCTCGCTTGAGAACTGGCTGCCCTGATCGGTATTGAAGATTTCGGGTTTTTCATTCCCGGAAAGTGCTTCTTCCAGTGCCTCGATGCAGAAGGCGGCCTCCATGGTGATCGACAGCTTCCAGACCAGCACACGACGACTGAACCAATCGACCACCCTGGCCGACAAGCATATGTTGCCCGACTTACCGCACGGCCAAGAGCGCAAGGTATGCCACCCCACGGACGAAGACCCGTCCGCAGGGACCCCGGTATGGGGTGATGGCGGCTATCAGGGGCAGACCGAGGCGATCCGCGCAGCCGCAACGAAAGCGCAGCATATGACTTGCCGCCGGACCAGATACAAGGACTATGTGGATGAAGAAGCCAGGCGCAAGAACACGACCAAGGCCCGCGTGAGAGCCAAAGTCGAGCATCCTTTTCGCATCCTGAAGCGTGTCTTTGGATTCACCAAGGTGCGCTATCGAGGCATCTGGAAAAACCACCAGTGGCTGTGCGCGGCCTTCGCGCTGGTAAATCTGTACCAACACCGCAACCGGCTGGCCCCGCAAAGGGCGTAGTGTCTCTTGAGGCCGGGAAACGCCCTCACAGAGGCGAAATAGACCAGCAGCAACCCGCCTCTCCGGAAAGAACACTGATTCAAAACCAGAAATCATCTGCGGTCGAGTCATGGCTACAAAATCACAAACCTGCGCAGAGGTTCCCTGGACTATACTGACAAGAGTTTCACCCTTGGTAATAGTCCAAGGAAAGCCGTGTATGGAACAATTTCCTTGTGCTAGCGGGAAGGGTAGAAATAACATATGGCGAATAAGATTGCGGCGTCGGAATTGCGCGTCGCGACATGGCTACAGCATCTGCTCGCAAACCGAATCGGCATGGACCGCGCCATCTTCTTCACGGTCCTCGCACGCTTCTGGGCGGCCTGCTATGGCATCGTCAATCTTGTACTGATCGCGCGCTTTCTATCCCCGGCACAGCAGGGCTATTACTACACCTTCTACAGTATCGTTGCCCTTCAGATAGTATTCGAGCTCGGATTTTCATTTGTGATTCTGCAACTGGCGGCGCATGAGCGAGCAT
>JAJZFR010000306.1 GCA_021805265.1 Acidobacteriota bacterium
ACCAACAGAATGTGGTGGGTCCGGGCGTGAACGGCTCGACAAGCCATCCATTTCTGGGACCCCACACCAACCTGCTCACGTGGATCGGCGCGGGAACGGTGGCGGCTGCGACGACCGTGATTACTGTCATCGTCGTGAACCGGAAGAGTTCCACGAATATCACCACGAGCACCGGAACCGTCGGCGTACCCTGAGTCTGTCTGGCTGCTTGCTTGCGGGAACAGGCTTTCGCCTGGGCCAACTCTTTTCCTAGATGTGCAGTTTCAAGAGGTAGTCCATCCGATCAAGAACTGAGAAGCTGTGTTTGCGAAGACGCAGAAGCTCAGGAGATCGAATGGACTATCACCAGAATGCACGACTGACGATTCACAGTCGAGAGCAATTCGCTGGAATGTCATACCACAATAAAGATGTCCCCTGGCATGATGTTTTAGGAGTCTGCTGCTGGTGTACTCATTTGCTTGTAGCTTTGCTTCCATGGATGGTTGTTTGCTCGGGCTAGCCCAAGACGAGCGCATCGAAGCTCTTCGTCATCAGATCAGACCCGGCTATCGCATCGCGCAGCAGACGAGCCTCAGTCGGGCCACCGTCAGCCGCATTCTGGGCCGGTTGAAGCTCAACCGTATCCGCGATCCGGTGCCGGCGCCGGTCTATCCTCGCTACGAACACATCGCGCTCCGCTGGCCTGCTACATCTCGACATCAAGAATCTGGGACGCATCGCGTGTCCCGGCCATTGCGTGACCGGAAACTCCACCCATCAGCCGTTCCGGCGTGGATGTCGAAAACCTATTGAGACATCATAATTAGCTGGCACGGGCGGCGAGGTTGCGATTGCGGTTGGCGCGGGTAGGAGACAGCCTGGGCGCGGAACGCGGGGGCTTGGGGAGCAGGATCGATTGGGAATGGGCGAAAGGGTTGAGGACGGGCTTCGGGGATGGGGTGGCGAGGGCATGGTCGGGGTGGATAGCGACGGTTTCGAGGATCGCCGCAAGTGGGTTATCCGCAGGGACGAGGCGGAAGACGCCCTCGTAGACGGGGAGCATGGCGAACCATCCCTGGCATCGGTCGAGTTTTCCTGCGCCAAGTTTCGCGCGGAGCCAGCAACTGAGGCGGGAGTCGCGGATTTCAGGCTGTTTGCCGTGGGGCGCGTCGAGGAGGGGGCAGAGGATGCGGAGGTGGTCCAGCTCGAACTCGATGTGGGTCCAGTGGCTGGGAAGCGACTGAGCGATGTCGTCCCCGCGAAGGAGCAGGGTCATGACATCTCTTCGTTCTCGATGGGCCAGTGCGAGCATGGGTACCCCAGTAGACTTTGATTCCTCCGGAGAGTGTATGGATGCCAGGGCAGGGATTACCAGAAGGGAAATTGAGGAAGCCGGTTGGAGGTATTGGAATGGGAAGGGTATGTGAGGTGTTCTGAAACGGGAGGGAAGTTGGAGATAGCATGAGCTTGCAGGCGGACCTTCGGCGAGCGACATTGCGGAGAGGGGTGGGGAGATCAGAACATGCGCATGTCGCCTTCGGGGAGTGGGGCGTCGCGGAGTAGGCCGAGTTCGCCGGCCAGTCGTTCGAGTCGGAGGAGGGTTGCTCGGGCCGGTTCGACAAGCGGGAGACGGAGGGTTGGCGAACATCGTCCCATGAGGCTGAGGATGGTTTTGACGGGTCCGGGATTGGATTCCCAGAAATTTGCTTCAAAGAGGCGGGCGTATTTTCGGTCGAGTTCGCGGGCGGCGTTCCAGTTGTTGGCGAGCGCGGCGTGGACCATGCGGGTGAGTTCGCGAGGGATGAGATTGGAGGCGACGCTGGCGAGGCCGTGGGCACCGGCACCGATGGAGGCGAGGGCGAGGTTGTCGTCGCCGGAGAAGATTTTGAAGCCGAGCGGCGCGCCATGGACGAGGGCGGCGAGCTGGTCGAGTTTGCCGCTTGCTTCCTTGACGGCGTGGATGTTCGAGGCAGCTTCGGCGAGGCGGAAGACGGTGTCGGGCTCGAGGTTGACGCCGGTGCGACTGGGGACGTTGTAGAGGACGATGGGGAGTGGCCGGATGGACTCGGCGAGCGCGAGGAAGTGTTGAAACAGCCCTTGCTGGGTGGGTTTGTTGTAGTAAGGGGTTGCGGACATGACGGCATCGAGACCGCGTATGCGGGCGAGTTTTTCGGCGCGTCGGAGCAGGGCGCGGGTGGAGTTGTGGGTGCATCCTGCCCAGACGGGGACGCGTCCGGCGGCGACTTCAACGGTGATGCGGACAACATCGAGCCACTCCTCCTCGTCGAGGGTGGCGGCTTCACCGGTCGAACCACAGGCCATGAGGAAGTCGATGCCGGAGTCGATCTGCCAGTTGATGAGGGCGTAGAGAGCGTTTTGATCGACGCGGCCATCCGTCTTGAAGGGGGTGACGAGCGCGGTTCCGCAGCCTGTTGTTTCCATTGTGGGGGTTGTTTCCATCACTCAGCAGTGTAACCGACGGAGCGATGGGCAGGGCGCATATGAGGGTGGAAGAGGCAAAAAAGCGGATGCGCGGCGGGGTGAGCAGAAGCCGCCGCGCTGAGGATTCAGGAGCTACTTTTTGGTGGAGGGCTGATCGTAGTAGCCTTCGCGGGTGGTGACCTTTGCGCCGGACTTATCGACCTTGACCTCGATGTGGTGGTATTCGTCGGCTTTTTCAGCCGGTGGCATGGGGTAGTCGAACTCGTACCATGAAGTGGTCGCGTTCATGAGGCGTGACACAGCCTCTGCGATGTCGTTGTCGGACTCGACGACGGTGCCGCCGCTCTGGGTGGCGAGTACCTGGAGCGACAGGTCGCCGAGGTAGACATCGCTCAGCTTGCTGACGCCTTTGGTGAACTCCTGGTAGTAGTAGTCGCGGAGGAGCGACTCGCTGATGCCGCGTGGATTGACGTTGTCGAGGGTGACGTTGGCTCGGCGGAGAGCAGTGGAAAAGGCGACGATGTCACGAAAGACATTGGCTTCCTGCTTGCCGTCGAGTTCTGTGCGGACGCCGGAGAGCAGCGGCCAGC
>JAJZFR010000063.1 GCA_021805265.1 Acidobacteriota bacterium
GCGGCATGTTGATGTTTCATGAGCAGCAGAGAATCTCGAAGGAAGTACACGAACGGTATCTTAGCGGTACGGAAGCGGTATCCCTCTCGCCGCAGGCGCTTTCCAGTCAGCCAGTTCGGCCACGCCTTTTCGTAGATGGCGCACAGGAGCCGGTTCGCTCTTCTGGTGCCGCTGAAGGCGCAAGCTTCACGCCTATTCCAACTTTCCCACGGCCTTCTCTACCATCCCTTGATCCCAG
Organism: Acidobacteriota bacterium; assembly: GCA_021805265.1. Classification (GTDB taxonomy): domain Bacteria; phylum Acidobacteriota; class Terriglobia; order Terriglobales; family Acidobacteriaceae; genus Acidicapsa. The sequence goes on from JAJZFR010000063.1 coordinate 239, forward strand.
TGTGCGGGAAAGGGTCGCCGCGCCATCCCTGACCGCTCCATCAGCAGGTGAAACAGAGTCCATATTCCCGGCGACGGCCACGGCTTCCTCGGGACTGCCTTCAGATGCGAATGCAATCGCATCGATTCTTCTCTCCGTAATCAGTGAGAGGACCGGCTATCCGCTCGATTCCCTGGATGTCTCCATGGATCTCGATGCAGACCTCGGCATTGACTCGCTCAAACGTGTCGAAATTATGGCTGCTCTCGAAGGACAAGTCATCGGTAGTCTCACTGGCTTAAACTTCGAAAAGTTTGCCGAGATGCGAACCATAGGCCAGATCGCCGAATTTCTGGCAGACTCAGAAAAAAAAACTCCAGTCAACTGAACTCACTTGAGCCGGCTGAGCGTTCTGGCCCATCGCTCGTACACAAGGTGAGTCTCCGCACTCTTCCTCGTCCAGACAGCATAGAGACCGCACAGGAAAGCAGCCTAGTCTGTGCCATCAAGGATGATGGCGGCCCCGTTGCTCCACGCGTGGCAACCAGACTCAAGATGAAGGGATGGCAGATCGTATTGCTCAGAACAGCGTCAACACCATCAAAATTTGACATGCCTACTGTCTCTGTCGCAGATGGCACTGAAGGCGCATGGGCGGAGGCGCTGGCGAGCGTTCATCGCACTTTCGGCCCGATAACCACCTTCATTGAACTTAACTCGCATGCACCATCAGCAACCACTGACCAACTGCTTGATAGTGAAGCGGACCAGCGCTTGCGAGAAAGCTTTTTTACAGCCAAAAGGCTCAGAGCATTCCTCGCCGTACCTTTCAGCCGATACTATGCTGTCGCTCAAATAGACGGAAGACTTGGCCTTTCTGGCTCGGCAGATGCAGCGGGCAGCCTTGCTGGCGGGATCTTTGGTCTTGCTAAAACGCTGCGCCATGAATGGACCAGCACTTACTGCCGGGCGGTGGATCTGTCGCCAGTGCTGGACAGCGATACCGCCGCTGAACGGCTGCTAGAGGAATTACTCGATCCTGACTACAACCTTTCCGAGGTTGGAGTTGACCCGCACGGTCGCTACACACTCGTTGTCCAAGAGGCAGACCATGCTTGATGCCAATCAGGTGTTCCTGGTCAGCGGAGGCGCGCGAGGAGTAACTGCTCGCTGTGTAATCGGACTCGCGCAGGCTGTCCAGTGTCAATTCATACTCTTCGGACGAACAGCAGTGGATGCCACGGCTCCCGAACTGCATTATGCCAACGACACCGACCTGAAAAAGCAGGTCTCGGCTTATCTGCGTAAGCAGGAGAAAAATGCTACACCTGCGGCAATTGAGAATTTAGCGCGCCGAATCAAAGGGCGGGATGAAATCACACATACGCTGCAGTCTATTGCAGATGCAGGTAGCCACGCCCAGTACATCAGCGCGGACGCAACCAGTCCCGGTCATCTTGCGGCAGCGCTCGCCGCAACAGGCATTGGAACAATTACTGGCGTGATTCACGGCGCCGGCGCTCTATCTGACAAGTTGATTGAACAGAAGAGCCAGAAAGACTGGGACCTTGTCTACAACACCAAGGTCGCTGGTCTGCGGTCAATAATTTCCTGTATTGATTGCACCGCCCTCGAATACATGGTCCTGTTTTCCTCCATCTCCGGATTCTATGGAAATCGTGGACAAGCGGACTACGCGGTAGCGAACGAGGTTTTGAACAAGTTCGCCTATGCTTTCAAGCAGCGCTACCCCGCCTGCCACACTACAGCATTCAATTGGGGACCGTGGGATGGCGGCATGGTGACGCCGCAGTTAAAGGCGGCTCTCGGCAAAGCCGGAGTGAATGTCATGCCGCTTGAAACCGGTGTAACGCTGTTCGTTGATACGTTGAAGGCCGAAAACAAGAATGTCCAGATTCTTGTGAATGATGCGCCGCCTCCCGCGACGTCAGTGCGCCAGGGCACCGCATTACCTCTGCATCGCATTCGCCGCGAACTCGATGTTCCAGGGAATCCTTTCCTTCGGGACCACGTCATCGACGGCAAGGCGGTTTTGCCGACCGCCTGCGCTGGCGCATGGATGGCCAACGTCTGCCTGGGACTGCAGCCCGGCTATCGTCTTTTGAGCCTCTCCGACCTGCGGGTACTCAAGGGACTAGTCTGTGATGATCATCTTCCATCTTCCTTCATTGTCGAGGTAAGCGAATCCACGAGCGACGCGGATAATCGCGTACTCTCCACGAAGGTTTTGAGCGAGACGCCAGGCAAGAATCAGCGTTATCACTACAGCGCCGATATCTGCCTCACGCGTCACTCACCAGTACAGACGCGCTACGAGCGCTTTGATTTGACGGAAGATACTCGCCATGCTCATCTGCGCCCTTACCACGACGGCATTCTATTTCATGGACCTGTATTCCAGGGCATTCGCAAGGTTCTGAATCTAAGTGAAAGTAGAATCACTGTTGAATGCAGTCATTTGACACCTGATTTCAGAACCCAAGGGCAGTTCTCAATGCTCTCCTACAACTGGGTTTGTATGGACCTTCAGTTCCAGTGCCTTGGATTGTGGATAGCACATCACTTCGGCGCATCGGCACTCCCGCTCCATTGTCGGCAATTTCACTCGTATCAGACGCCTCCCGAGCAGCAGACTTTTTATGTCTCAGTGGAGATCACCGAGAAGAGTGAACACAAGGTGATCGCCTCAATCTACGTGCATGACGGGGAAGGACAACTCTTCTCGTGCGCCTCTGGGGCTGAGCTTACGGTTATTAAGCGCACGGTCCGTTCATCGAATCAAACCAAAGCTGCACCCACTCATTAATCAAGCATGAGCAACTAAAGAGGATGCGATGAGTACAATAGCTCAGTACGTAGAGAAAGCTTCGGCCAGCCAACGCAGCGCGTCTGCGGCTCTAGAGGGGCTCGCTTTTGATGATGCGGATATCGTCCGCAAATTACGGAACATCGATAGCCCCTGCTACATCGTGCGACACGGAAGCCGTACAGGCGTCACGCATATCCCAGGCATGGCTCCAGACGAAAATTCTGGACTCTCGCTACTCACAGTGTTACCTGTCGTCAATCCCAGCCAACTCGGGTCTAGTAGCTTCCTACGCGATCACCGCGTGCAATATGCCTACATGGCAGGCGCCATGGCAAAGGGAATCGCTTCAGAAGAGATGATCATTGCGCTAGGGAAAAAGGGCTTCCTTGGTAGCTTTGGCGCTGGCGGCCTGTCTCTGGATCGGATTGAGCAGGCGATCCTTCATATTCAACGTGAGATCCCCGGCAAACCGTACGCATTCAATCTACTGCACAGTCCAAAAGAAGCGGCTAAAGAAAAGGGCACTGTGGACTTGTATCTCAAGCATGGAGTCACCACGGTCGAAGCTTCTTCTTACATGCAGATGAATCCTTTCATTGCACACTATCGTCTTGCCGGATTGAGTCAGCGACCCGACGGCAGCATATGTATCGGCAACCGCGTCATCATCAAATTATCGCGTGTAGAACTGGCCGCCCAGTTCATGCAACCCACCCCCGCGACCTTGATCGGTCAACTGCTGCAGGAAGGAAGTATCTCAGCGCTTCAAGCCAGACTGGCTGAACACGTCCCCATGGCAGACGACATCACAGTCGAGGCAGACTCGGGCGGACATACGGATAATCGCCCCTTGATCTCGCTTTTGCCGGCTATGTTAAAACTACGCGACACCGTTCGGAGTGAACGGGCATATTCATCACCGGTGAGAATTGGTGCGGCGGGTGGAATCGCAACCCCGCAGTCAGTCCTGGCCGCCTACATGATGGGTGCCGACTATGTTGTTACAGGCTCAATTAATCAGGCGTGTGTAGAATCGGGAACTTCGACGATAGTGAAGGCGCTGCTTGCTCAGGTCGGAATGACCGACGTCGCCATGGCTCCCGAAAGTGACATGTTCGAGCAAGGCTTCAAAGTGCAGGCAGTGAAGCAGGGATCCATGTTCCCCATGCGTGCACAAAAGCTCTATGACACGTATCAGAAGTTCGAAAGCATAGACGCGATTCCAGCCCACTTAAGAGAAACCCTGGAGCGTCAGATCTTCAATGATTCGCTGGACAACATCTGGCTCAAGACCGCACAGCACTTCGCCACACGCAATCCCAGTGAACTCAAACGAGCGGAAAATCCAAAAGTGAAAATGGCCCTGGTATTCCGTTGGTATCTTGGCCAATCCTCGCGCTGGGCCATCGATGGGAATCCTGAGCGCCGCCTCGACTACCAGATATGGTGCGGTCCCTCGATGGGAGCGTTCAACCTCTGGGTTCAAGACACATTCCTGCAGAGCCCTGCGAACCGGCGCGTGGCAGATGTTGCCCAGTTGCTCATGGATGAGGCGGCCTACCTGTATCGCCTACAGTCACTCAAGATGCTGGGCCTATACGACGTACTACTCGACGGCGCCGGCGAAAGGCAGGATGCTTGAATACGATCTTTGAATGTTCTCAGATTGCAGGTATCGCCGCAGCAGTACCCGGCAATGCGATTCCACTCAGCCAATTTACTAAGCAGTGGGGCGAGAAAGAAGTTGCCAACGTGATTGCAAGCACCGGCATTACGCAAATCAGGCAGGCGCCCGCCGGCATGACAGCATCCGACCTCTGTCAGTCAGCGGCACAACGCCTGCTTCATGCTTTAAATTTTCCCCCTGGCGATATTGACGGCATAGTTTTTGTCTCGCAAACCTCGGACTACATCATGCCAGCCACAAGTGCGGTTTTGCAGAACCGGCTTGGACTTGATAGCCGCGTGGCCGCCTTTGACATCAATTACGGATGCTCCGGCTATGTCTACGGTTTGCTACAGGCCGACATGTTGATCCACGCCGGCATGTGCAGGTCAGTCCTGGTACTGGCTGGCGACACGACCACCCAGCTCGTCAACCCGCGCGATCGTGCTCTGCGCATGCTCTTCGGAGACGGAGGCAGTGCCACGCTGGTAGTCGCAGGTAGTGAGCAGCACAGCTATGCTGTACGCACCGACGGCTCCGGGGCCAAGTCCCTCATTGTTCCTGCCGGCGGTGCTCGGAATCCTCGTGATTGCACCAGTTATATTGAGATAGAAGCGGAAGACGGAAATGCCCGCTCAGCGGAAAATCTTTTTATGGATGGCGTTGCTGTCCTCTTTATGGCTCTGCGCGACGCTCCTGCGATGATTTCTGAGGCAATTTCACTTGCGCACTGGAGTGCGGAGAAAGCAACCTTTTACGGTTTGCACCAGGCTAACCGATTCATGGTGGACTATCTAACTCGTAAGATGCGCATCGCCCCGGAAGCAACAGCCTTCTCTTGTGCGGACATTGGCAACACTGGCCCAGCCTCGATCCCGGTCATGCTCGCGATAGAGCATCCTCGACTCCAGGCCGAAGGTCGGCTTGAGAAATCAGTGCTCTGTGGCTTTGGCGTTGGCTTTTCGACTGCCGCGACGGCGCTGCCTCTCAACAACACCACATTTCTTCCCCTGGTTGAACTCGGCTAAGCGAATATGGAGGTCTACTTTTGAAACAGAAAATCAAACAGATAGTACTTGACTGCTGCACTGAACGCAACGAGATCGCCGAGCTGCAGATTGATGTGGCTCTTGAGGGGTCGGCGCCTCTTTTTGGAGTGGACGGTGTTCTCGACTCGATCAATCTGGTTAGTTTGATCATTGCGATTGAGCAAGCAATTGAAGATGAGCTCGGAATCATTGTGACGCTTGCTGACGCAAGGGCTGCATCACGCGAAAACACTCCATTCAAAACCATTGGCACGCTCGTCGACTATGCCACACTCCGCGTTCAGCAGCAGGAGCAGGTCCATGAATGAGCCTGTCACCTTGATCACAGGTTGCAGAAAAGGAATCGGCAGATTTCTTGCGGAGCACTATGTAGCACAAGGCCATCTGGTATTTGGCTGTAGTCGCAAGCCGAGCGACTTTCAGGCGCCCAACTACCGGCACTTCTGCCTTGATGTGGCCAATGAGTCAGAGGTGCGTCCACTGTTCTCTGCTATCCGAAAGCATACCGGCCGTCTGGATCATTTGATCAATAACGCCGGTATCGCTTCCATGAATCATGCTCTTCTGACTCCGATGACTACTGTCCGCGCGATCTTCGAAACCAACGTTGCGGGCACGTTTCTTTTCTGTCGCGAAGCCGCCAAAATTATGAAGACAGCCTCCTTTGGCCGCATCGTAAATTTCATTTCCGTTGCCAGCCCATTGAATCTTGAGGGTGAGGCCGTATACGCCGCATCAAAATCCGCTGTACAGACGCTAACCCAAATATTGGCGCGCGAGTTTGCCCCGTTCGGAATCACCGTGAATGCCGTAGGCCCCAATCCAGTGCTGACCGACCTGATTGGCGGCGTGCCCAATGAAAAAATCAATCAAATTCTACAGCGACAGGCAATTGCGCGCATGGGATCCGCAGAGGATGTTTTGAATGTGATCAACTTTTTCTTGAAAAAAGAGAGCAGCATGATTACATCACAATCCCTGTTCCTGGGGGGGATATGTTGAGCCGTCTGCAGTTTCTGAGAGATCGATTCCGTGACGAAGGCTACGCCAAGACAGCCATCATATGGCACGATCAGATTTTTTCTTATGGATGGCTTATCGAAGCCATGGATCGCTGGGCTGCTGCGCTTGCAGAACAGCGCATCGGCGCTAGAGAGATCGTGAGTGTAACGGGTGATTTCTCCCCCAACTCTACTGCACTGATGCTGGCTCTCATAGAATTAGGATGCACCGTTGTTCCCCTCACGAATACGGTCGCTAACATGCGTGATGAATTCCTCGACACTGCGCAAGTGACCGCTGACGTAAAGCTGCTGCCTAATGACACCGCCACATTCACCCGCTTTCAGCGCACGCCAAGTCATCCTCTGTACGAGAAGCTTTGGCACAAGAATCGACCTGGGCTTGTCCTCTTCTCTTCCGGCTCAACGGGTAAAAGCAAAGCAGTACTGCACGACTTTGAGAACATCCTGCAGAAATACAAGACGCCGCGCCAGGCAAAATGCACCCTTGCGTTTCTTCTGTTCGATCACATAGGCGGCGTCAATACACTCCTGCATGTCCTGTCGAATGGCGGAACAGTTGTGACTGTACCCGATCGCTCGCCAGCAACCGTGTGCCGCGCGATCGAGAGCTATAAAGTACAGGTACTGCCTACATCTCCATCCTTTCTCAATTTGCTCCTGCTGAGCGGCGCGTTGGAAGAGTTTGATCTTGCTTCCCTGGAGACCATCACCTACGGAACTGAGGTAATGCCGGAAAGTACTTTGCAGAGGGTCCAGGCCATGTTCCCAACGGTGAGGCTGCATCAGACCTACGGTCTCTCGGAAGTGGGAATACTTCGATCAAAATCTGAGTCATCCAGCTCATTGAGGATCAAAATTGGTGGCGAAGGCTTTGATACACGCATCGTGGATGGGATGTTGCAGATCAAATCCGCATCACTCATGCTCGGCTACCTCAACGCATCCAGTCCCATTACCGAAGATGGCTGGTTTATGACCGGTGACCTCGTTGAAGAGCACAACGGCTATTATCGTATCCGCGGCAGGAAATCCGAACTCATCAATATAGGCGGCGTGAAAGTCTTCCCATCAGAGATTGAGGATGTGCTTTGCCAGATGGACGGTGTCGTCGATGCAATTGTCTCTGGCGAACCGCATGCGCTTTTGGGGAACATCGTAGTAGTCCGAGTCAGACTTTCTACACAGGAATCACTCGCTGCGTTTCGCAAACGCATGATCATCTTTTGCAAGGTACGCCTGCAGGCCTTCAAAATTCCGCAAAAAGTTCTCATCTCCAGCAAAGATTTGCACGGCCAGCGCTTCAAAAAAATTCGCTCAGCTGAGATTTGAAAGATCGAGGCAACGGAAGGAAATTTATTGTGAATGAAATCTCAAGTCTGACGGACGATAAGAATATCCAGCAGCGTATTCATGAGGCACAGAATGAATTGCAACGCAATCGCAAGAGCGGTCTGGTGCAATTGAACAATATCTTTCGCGAAGGAACATTGCCCGTCAATCCGCTTAATGGCCCCACAAGCGGTCAGATGATTGCAGTTGATATCGCCCCGCTTATTACGCCGATCGCCAGGGCATTACTCGTCAGCAAGATGCCCTGGTGCGGCAAAGTGTTCGACGCCGCATCGGCGCGCGGTGAGAACATATTTTATCCAGGCTTCAAGGCGGTATCCAGGGCTCTTTTTCCTTTTTATGCAGACTATCAACCTGAGGTGCCTGATCGCTTTCGCGCGTTTCCCTTCAGAACCTATTCAGGCCCTGGCCTAAAAGATACTGATCTTCAGGTGCTCAAGATTGATTACCGCATGCCCGTCAATCCGCGTCTCACTATAGGGCGTATCCTCGATGAGTTGGTACAGGTCGACGACAACTACTACTTCGGCAAGGCCTACTTCAAAACATGGTGGGGCAGCTGGCATCTGATCTTCTATTTTGCTTTGCAGAGAGTATAAGTTTCTATGGACTACAAGCCGCACGTTTCCTTTCGTTCAGATGAACTCTTGCCGTTCACGCCCAGCCCTGCGCAACGCCTCACCCTTGCTGCCATCTGCGATACTTTGATCCCCTGTTTAACGGCAGAAGCTGGCGAGGATCGCGCATTGATGGCTTTGGCTGCCTCGGACCTCAACCTCGCATATCTTGTGGAGCAGGCTCTTGAACAGGTTGCCGATACACAGGCCCTGGTTCAGTTGAAGCAGTTCCTGCAACTTCTGGAATCACGTACATTCAATGGCATTCTCTTTGGGTACTGGTCGCCATTTTCATGTTTGACTCTTGAGCGCCGCACGGATCTTCTCTATCGCCTGGCAACCCATCGGCTCGCGCTCATGCGCAGGTCATTTGTCGGTCTCAAACGGCTTGCGACATTTCTCTTTTATGCAACGCTGCCGGATGGAAAGGTCAATCCGGCCTATCGCGTGTTTCACTATCAGCTTCCATCTCCCTCCGCTCAAGCTCAGACCCCATCGATCCAGACGATCGATGCAAGGGGAATCAATACGCTTCATTGTGATGTCCTAATCATTGGCTCTGGAGCAAGCGGCGGAGTCGCTGCAGCGGAACTGGCCGCCAGCGGTCAGGATGTCATCGTCGCCGAGAAAGGTGACGTCTTCTCTGACCAAGAATTCCATGGCCGCGAACTAGAAAGCCACGATCGCATGTTAGAAAAGCGCGGGGCCCTGACCACCTCCGACAACAGCATGGTGGTTCTAGCAGGTAGCCTGCTTGGCGGTGGCACTGCGATCAATTGGTCCGGAGCTTTGCGTCCACCTGCCGAGATTTTGCACGAGTGGGATCAGATTTACGGATTCAGAGACGTTAGCGGCGCAGAGTTTCAGCAGAGCCTGGATGCAGTCAGCAGTCGCATTGCAGTCAACACAGAAAACGATCATCAGCGCAGCGTAAACAATCGCGTCTTTGAAGAGGGTCTGTCTGCATTGCAATACGGAGTCTCTTCCATCCCCCGCAATGTAAAAAACTGCGTCGACTGTGGCTTTTGCAACTTCGGATGCCCACACGGCGCCAAGCAATCCACTCATAAAACCTACCTTGTCGACGCACAGCAACACGGGGCGCGCATTCTCGTACGAGCTCATGCCAGCAGAGTTGAACATCGTGCGGGCCGGATCACCGGTGCCAGTCTGAACGTGCGTCATTCCGATGGCAGTGTTTCAGAGATTGCGGTGCAGTGTAGGGCTGTCGTGTTGGCCGCTGGATCAATCCATACCCCGGCAATTTTGATGCGGTCTGGATTGACTAATCCCAACATAGGACTGAATCTGCGGCTTCATCCCACCACCGCCACGGGTGCTCTATTTGATCGCCCGATTCGCATGTGGCAGGGAGCGCCCATGACGCGCCTCTGTGACGAATTTGCCAATCTGGATTCACATGGCTACGGAGTGCGTCTGATGAATGCGTCCGCACATCCCGGTGTATTGGCAATGGTCACGCCTTGGATTTCAGGCAGAATGCATAAGCGCCTCATGCAAAGGTTGGAATACACCGCCAATATCATGATCATCACGAGAGATCGTTACAGTGGCCGTATCACGCTCGGTCCGGACGGATATCCTCGTATTCATTACCAGCTACATCCCCATGATGCCCGGCACATGATGCGAGGCGTACAGGAGGCTCTCCGCATCCATCACGCTGCAGGAGCCCGGGAAGTGAACACATCACAAAACGCTATGCCGGTATTCCGAGTCGGTCACGATCACGACTTTGAAAACTTTTTGAGAAGGGTTGCTCAACTCGATCTTCGGCCTAACTCCTTCTCGCTGTTCAGTGCCCACCAAATGGGTTCAGCACGCATCGCTGGCAGCGCCCGCCAGGGCGTCGCCAACCCGGATGGAGAATGCTATGAGGTCAAAGGACTCTTTCTCGTCGATGCAAGTGTGTTTCCAACCTGTAGCGGCGTCAATCCTATGCTGACCATCATGGCCACGGCACACTTCCTCGCACAACGAATCAAGACATTGCTCTGCCCTTGACACCAGATTCAACCCCCGGATTCATGGTCATACATTTCGCTCATGGTCATACAAAATGGCAGAAAAGAACGGTACTGGATAGAAAATATGGAAAGTATGGAAAATATGGAAATCTCGCAAGCGCATGAAATATTTGGCTTTATATGGTAAGTATAGGAGGGAAATGTACTTGCGGGAATGTACTGGCGGAGAGAGGGGGATTCGAACCCCCGGTAGAGCTTTTGACCCTACAACGGTTTAGCAAACCGCCGCCTTCAGCCACTCGGCCATCTCTCCGGCTCTCTCGGATTATAACCGAAGGCAGCTTGCCCCGGCACTCGGGCTGAAAAAAGGCGATTTTTGGCCGCCGTAATTTTTCTCTTCAGATAACCAGCATTCGTTGTTACATTCACATCTATGCGCCTTGTCAAGCAATCCGCCCGGCGAAAGCTGCGGATCGTTCCGCTGATCGCGGCCACGTATTTCATGGTCTCCGGCGGCCCCTACGGCATTGAGGATATTCTTGGCGGCGCGGGCTACGCCAAGGCGCTGGCGATTCTGATCCTGCTGCCGTTTCTGTGGAGCCTGCCCACCACGCTGATGATCGGCGAACTGGCCAGCGCCATTCCCGTCGAAGGCGGCTTTTACGTCTGGGTGCGGCGCGCTCTGGGGCCGTTCTGGGGCTATCAGGAGGGTTGGCTGTCGCTCGCAGCGAGCGTCTTTGACATGGCCATCTACCCGACCATCTTTGTGGAGTATCTTGGCCGCTTCAACCCGGCGCTCACCAGCGGGCCACGTGCCTATCTTTGGTCGCTGCTGGTGGTGGTCGTTTGCTGCCTGTGGAATCTGCGCGGCGTTCCCGCCGTTGGCGAGGGCACGGTGGGTCTTTTTGTTCTGCTTCTCTCGCCCTTTGTTGTCTTTGTCGCGCTGGGCTTCTGGCGCGGGTTTACGGTTCACCCCGTAGTGCAGTGGCACACCGCCTCGACGGAGGCGTCGCTCTCGACTGCCATCCTCGTCGCCATGTGGAATTACATGGGCTGGGACAACGCCTCGACGGTCGCCCAGGAGGTCGAAAATCCGCAGCGCAACTATCCGCTAGCCATGGTCTCGGCCGCCATGCTGGTCGCCGTCACCTACATCCTGCCGCTGGCCGCCGTCGCGCTCATGGGCATCTCGGTAGCCAACTTTTCGACTGGCTCCTGGGCCGATGCGGCAACGATGATCGGCGGCCCGCTGTTGGGCATCGCCGTGGTTGCGGGCGGCGCCATCAATGGCTTCGGCATGTTCAACGTGCTCATGATGAGCTACACGCGGCTGCCTGTCGCGATGGCCGGGGACGGAATGCTGCCGCGCTTCGTCATGCTGCGCAATCGCCGCGGCGTACCCTATGTTTCCGTGCTGCTCTGCGCACTGGCCTGGGCGCTTGCGCTCAACCTCAAGTTCGAGCGGCTCATCTCGATCGACCTGATTCTCTACGGTGCCAGCCTGGTGCTCGAGTTCGTGGCCC
>JAJZFR010000162.1 GCA_021805265.1 Acidobacteriota bacterium
TCGTCGCTGCCGTAGAGATTTTCCGTCGCGCCGAAGCGCATGACCTCGGGCGCATCCCAGAACATGGCCACCAGCGTTGCCACGTCATTGGTGACCAGCGCCGTTTCGTAGCGGGAGTACAACTCCCGAATCTCTGCGACGACCTCGGGAAGATTGATCTCTTCCGTATGCAACGCCATGCGATCCGCCTTTCTCGACGCAGTTCCAGTCTCGACACAATTCCTGTCTATGACCGCGTGATTTGGTAATTGCAGACTGGAAAATCCCAAGTCTCAGAATCGAGACCTGGGGCACCAATGCAGGTCCGACAGCAAACGGTCAGTGAGCCAGTCGAGTGATCCCGCCTAGTGAATCAGGCTGAGATCGCTTTTGAGCTGATCGAGGTTGAAGCCCGCGGGCGAGCCTTGCTGGTCGATCCAGTCCTGACTGAGCAGGGTGTGCGCTTCATCGACATAGGCCAGCCAGAATGCGTTGGTCATGGTTTTTGGCGCGCCCCAGGTGATGCAGGTGAATCCGTTCGGATCGTAGGCCGGCACGAAGACGCAATGACCGCCCCAACTGCCCGCCTCAGCATTCGGTCCGCCGTTCGGAACCACGTCCCAGACCTCCTGGGTCTGCGCGGAATTGGGCAGATTGAGGCCGATATACACGCCACCGAAGAGGTTGATGGCCTGGCGGATTTCACCGAGGTTGGTGTAGACCGGATCGGCAAAGGCGAGCAGCTTGTGCTGGTCAAAGCCGGACTTCTGCCACTGCTTGAGCACGTCGATCTCGATGCCGCCGCGGTCGGTGCCGGGGTCGGCGGGGTTGTAGCCGTCCCACTTCTCGTAGTAGCTCAGAATCACCGGATCGGGAATGGTGATCTCCGCGCCGTTGTTGGCCGACCACACCTGAATGGCGTGGCCGATGCCCGCGATGGTGCAGTCGCTGAGCGTGTTGTTGAGCATGTAGCCCCAGTTGGCGATGCCGTGGGTCCAGTCTCTGGCGGAGGGCGCCGGGGGCAGCGTGGGGCTGAGGTAGCGCGCCATTTGCAGGGTGCGGCTGTCGGTCTTGATGGCGCTACGGCCGAGCTTCATCGTGGAGTGGTCTGCCATGGGGGAATCCTCCTGCTTCGGTTCGAGTCTCCGCCTAGCACCTGATCCGCGCGCCCCGGATACAGGGCATCGCTTTCAGAGGCAGAGTGGATGACGGGACGAGATGACCGGATCAGCATAGTGCATGGAAATGAGAAATGCCAGACCTGGCCGCGACCTGGCTGCGAATTTTTATGCGGAAGCGCCGACAGGGGCGCGGCCTGTGAGTAGAATAGGTCCATCGGAGGCTTCTCCATTATGTTGCGCATGCTGTTGGGAATTCTTATCGGGCTTGCACTGGTGCCAGTCCTCGGCTATCTCTGGTTTACCAAAGGCAACCCGCCGGTTGCCGTGGCCGATGCGCCGCTGCCCTTCGAGCGCATTATCACCCATATTCCGCTCCATGCGCGCATCGACCGCGATATGCCGAAGACGGTTCCGGTGACCGCGGATGAGGCGACGTTTGTGGCCGGCGCACATATCTATCGCGAGCAGTGCGCCTTCTGTCACGGTGTGTCAGGCAGCCCGTCCGTGGTGGGCGAACACATGTTCCCCCATGTTCCGCAGCTCTGGGAGAAACATCACGGCAACGTGGTCGGCGTGAGCGACGATCCGGCGGGCGAGACCTACTGGAAGGTAGCCAACGGCATCCGCCTGACCGGCATGCCAGCCTATGACCACATTCTGACCGAGACCGAGATGTGGCAGGTGAGCGTGCTGCTGGCCAACGCCGACAAGCCGCTGCCACCAGCGGCCCTGGTGATGCTGAAGCAGCCCTTGCAGTTCGACACGCCACCGGTCGCCAGCCTTCCGGCAATGCCCGCGAAGCCCATGGCCAAATGAGGGGGCCGGAATGAGGCTGCGGAAACCGCTTGCTGTTGCCTGCCTTCTGCTTTTGATCGGTGCCGGCGTCTGGCTGCACCGGTCAGCGGCACAGGTGGGACAGGTGGCTCAGGTATCTCAGACCTCCGCGAGTCCTACCCTGGCGGGCGACCCGGCGCATCCGGCGGTGACTCACGGCTGGGTAGACACGCGGCTCTACTTCGAGCTTGGACCCTTTCAGATGGCGGGGATGAAGCGCGTCGATACGGTCATGTGGCATGGCCGCAAGCCGGTGACCGAAGCGGAGTGGATGGCGTTTCTGGATCGCGAAGTGACGCCGCGCTTTCCCGACGGGCTGAGCGTTCAAAACGTCTATGGCCAGTGGAAGGGCGCGCACGACACGGCACCCAATCGCGGACGCTCGAAGGTGCTGATGATCGACTACCCGGAGACGGCCGCGAACGAGGCCCGCATCGACGCCATTCGCGCGGCGTGGAAGCGACAGACCGGCGAACTATCGGTCCTGAAGGTTACAACGCCCGCCAACGTGTCGTTCTGAAGACGCTCCGAAGACGCCCTTGACCTTCGCTCAGTAACGGAAGCCCCGTTGACCGGGCCGGGGCCGCACATATCCCCAGTCCGCGTCATTCCTGAATCATCGATACGCATGAAACGAACGGCACGTTGTCGGCTGGCCCTGGCATCGCAGCCGAGTTTTGCGAAGTATGGTCGCGAGAATAAGCGGGAGTTGTTTCCATCCCCGACGGATCAAGCTGATCAAGCAGATCAAACAGATCAAGCGGATCAAGCAGATCAAGCGGATCGAATTGTCAGGGCTGCGAGCATCCCAGCCAGCGCGGAAACACCGATGGCTGTGGTTTCTGCATCCACGGGATACTGCACCAGCCCCGCATTCACGACGAACTGCTTGTCGGGTTTGAGGTCGCGACAGGCGATGAAAAAACCCTTTTGCGGACGACCGGACAGGCTCCGTTTGACCTCGATAGCCCACAGTCCGTGGCCGGGTATCTCGAGCAACAGATCGATCTCCGCTCCCGCAGCCGTTCGATAAAAACTGGCGATGGTGCGCTCCGGCGCTGCGGCAAGCAGGT
>JAJZFR010000152.1 GCA_021805265.1 Acidobacteriota bacterium
GTCCGCCGTTGGGAGGCGACTGGACGCAGGAGCGGCTCGCCTCAGCCGTCGCGCAAATTGAGAAACAACCCAGGCTCACTGTTCCGGTCAAAGATTTTGTCGCTGAGAATTCCACCAGTTGCGAGTCATATACCGATCCACAACCCAAACCCGATGCCAAATAGTAGGCCCAACAACAGAGCAACCCGACGGCTTCGGTTAACGGCCAGACGGTTACATATACATACGCCGACGGAAGCAAAGTCATGCTCAAGGGAACGCACCCGTTCCGTGACAACAACCCAGGAGATTTGAGGTCTGGCCACGGTTCGATTGGTCGTGATGGTGACTTCGCGATTTATCCGTCTTTGGACGCCGGAGTCAACGCTCTGGGCGCAACCCTGGCGAAGGGTACAATTGCGACCATGAGTTGCGACCCCACCACCAACGGCTTCCAGATTACCGAGAACTACGTGCTGGGGCCGAGTGGCGAGGAGTTGACGACGCTGGATGGCAGCAATACGTGGCAGCGGACCAATGTCTTTGTTGGCGGGAGGCTGACGGCGACTTACGATCAGGCCGGGCTGCACTTCCATATGACCGACCCGCTGGGCACGCGGCGGGTCGAGTTGAGCGGCAACCTGACCAGTGGCAACCTGACCAGTTCGGGCCAGACACAGCCGCTCGGCCAGGCCGAACTCGATTGCCAGAGCCTGCCCTACGGCGACCAGCAAAGCTGCACCCCGGCCCCCAACGCGCCATCCACCTCCGACGACGCTACTCCGCTCCACTTCACCGGCAAGGAACGGGACGCCGAATCGGGGAACGATTACTTCGGGGCCAGGTACTACGCGAGTACGATGGGCCGTTTCATGAGTCCGGACTGGAGCGCCAAAGAGGAGCCGGTGCCCTACGCGACGATGAACGATCCGCAGAGCCTGAATCTGTATGCGTATGTGCGGAACAACCCGCTGCGCGGCGTCGATCCCGACGGGCACGAGTATCTGATAACCGAGCCGACCGAAGAGGACAACAGCAATTCCGAAACGGAAAGCAGCCAGTCCGTCGCAGATCAGCAAACGGCACAATCGACGGCCCAACAACAGAACGGGGCAGTTCAGAACTTGGTGGACGCCCAGAACTCAGCTATGTCGAACTCTCAGTATGCCCCCACTGTGGGCAAAGGGGGGCTTGTCTCTCACTGTAGTGAAGCCGCTTGCAGTATTGCTGCGGCCACCGGAGCAAACACTGCGGGAGTTTTGTCAGACGCGAACGGCCACAATTACGACGCAAATACTCAAATCAATAACCTCGCGAATACGAAGAACGGTTGGCATGCTGTGACTCCGGACCAGGCCCAGGCGTTGGCGAACCAAGGTGTTCTTGCGTTTGCGACGCAGCGCGGTGCTGGGCACGGCCATATTGCGAGCGTGAGGCCGGAGGGTATTCCAGGGGACCAGCCGAGGGGACGCAGTGGCCCTATACTCGCCAACGTCGGGATATTCAACGGAGTTGAACATCAAAGCGCGGTGTTTACGCCGGCTCACGGAGCGATCATCTACTATGCGCCGAATCAGTAAGGTATTACTATCGTTCATCCTCTTCGCGACGTTGGCCTGCTTGGTGCTCCCGCATAATGCGTATGGGGAGAGTTCCAATCACGACACCTGGAAGAACTTCTCTGTGACGCAGAAGAGGTACGCGCTCTTTGGGTTTATCGATTGCCACAGACTTCTGTCTCCACATGCAAATGCATCTATGTACAACGCCGACGAAAGAGTCTACGGCGAGGTTGACATGTTGGCGGCTGTCAACAGCGACACGTCGATGGGCAAGCTGATATTGGATGCCATGGGAAAGACGCCAGCCGCAGCCCCTGACAGCCATGCAGAACACGGCAGTGTTGACGACGGCATGTTGTGGAGGGGGCTGATTGAACGGGAGAAAGAGGCGTATGTGCAGGGCGTGTTATGGTGTGCTGAGACGGCTCCTGCCACGACCGTGAGCTTATTGCAGAAATCCGCAAGTGGGGCAGTTAAGACGCTGGACGACTGGTATGTTGTTTCGGATGATGACTGGAAAGACCCGCGATCCAATGCGCGTGTAGATGTTCCGATCATTGTGGCGATGCAGCGGGCCGGAATCCTCTCGATTGGGCCCGTAAAGAAGCCATAGTTAGCTCGCTCTGACAGCCGTTGCTATACCGGCAAAGAACGGGATGCCGAATCGGGGAACGACTACTTCGGGGCGAGATACTATGCGAGTACGATGGGCCGGTTCATGAGTCCGGACTGGAGCGCCAAAGAGGAGCCTGTGCCCTACGCGACGATGGGCGATCCGCAGAGCCTGAATCTGTATGCTTATGTGCGGAACAATCCGCTTTCTCGAGCTGATGCGGACGGTATGGAGGAGATGTGGATTCAGTACCGCGCATTCATTCCTCCGGCACAGGTTGGAGTCGGTGCAGCAGGCGGTCGCGGTGGCAATCGCACGTTCTCTTCTCAGGAGAACGGCAGATCGAGCGTCTCCCTCAGGATGCTCATCGAAACCGATTCTGCTGAGAATGGCGGAAATCCACTACCTGGAGTGACGACCGGCATCAACCGGCCCTCCACAACAGAACGGCAAAGAAGCTCTCGACCGTGCACGGTGAATCGGGCTGATGGTGATAGTCCCTCTGACCTCCAGAGAAAATAGATTGCTCATCATAATCTGCTTCTCCGTTCTCGGTCAGATGGACAACCACCTATTGAACTTCACACCCAGGGCCGGAAAGCGCGGCTGGAGTTTCTGAGTGGAGTGGTGGCCAGAGACGGGATCGAACCGCCGACGCCGGCCTTTTCAGGGCCGCGGGCTTATGCACGAGCTTCGCTCGACGAGCGCGGCTGGAGTTTCTGAGTGGAGTGGTGGCCAGAGACGGGATCGAACCGCCGACGCCGGCCTTTTCAGGGCCGCGCTCTACCACTGAGCTATCTGGCCTCAGTGCATGATACGGTTGCGTTCAGGGCGCGGATGAGGAGTGGGGAAC
>JAJZFR010000002.1 GCA_021805265.1 Acidobacteriota bacterium
ACTCGCCCTATGTTCCGGGTTATGACTGCCACGGGCTGCCGATCGAGATCAAGGTGGATGAGCAGCTTGGGAGGAAAAAGCTGGAGATGCCCGCCGGAGAGGTGCTGGCGGCGTGTCGCGCGTATGCCCAGAAGTACGTCGATTTGCAGACCTCGCAGTTTGTTCGGCTGGGATGCTTTGGGCGTTGGAACGATCCATACAAGACGATGTCGCGGGAGTACGAGGCGCGGACGCTCGAGACGTTTTACGGCTTTCTGGAAAAGGGATTTGTGTATCGCGGGCTGAAGCCGGTGTACTGGTGCATTCACGACCGGACGGCGCTGGCCGACGCGGAGATCGAATACGCGATGCACACCAGCCCGTCGGTGTATGTGCGGTATCGGCTTACTTCGAGCACGGTGGCACTGGGGCCGGAGATTGCAGCCGCTCTGGCAGGGCGCGAGGTGTACACCATCATCTGGACGACGACGCCGTGGACGCTGCCCGCGTCGCTGGCGGTAGCGTTTCATCCGGAGTTTGAGTATGTTGCGCTGGCCGGGTCAGACACCGATGGGCCAGTCTACATAGTTGCCGCAGCGCTGGCGGGGCAGGTGCTGTCGGCCTGCAATCTGGGCGAGATGGCGGTGGTGGCGCGCTTTGCCGGAAAGCTGCTCGATCGGGCTACGTTTCAGCATCCGTTTCTGGATCGCGCGGTGCTGGGCGTGCTGGCCGATTACGTGACGGCAGATCAGGGGACGGGAGCGGTGCATACGGCGCCCTCGCACGGCGCGGACGATTTCTACACCGGTGTGCGCTATGGCCTCGACCCGACGTGCCGCGTGGACAATGCGGGGGTGATTCATCTGGATGCCTCGGTGTGGAATGAGGCAGAGCTGCCGGCCTTTGACGGGAAAAAAGTCTTTGCCGCGAATCCGCTGATTATCGAGTTGATCGAGGCGCGGGGAGCGCTGCTGGGCCGCGAGGAGATTCACCACTCGTACCCGCACTGCTGGCGCTGCCACAAGCCGGTGATCTTCCGGGCCACGGAGCAGTGGTTTATCGGCCTCGAGACGCAGGTTGCGCGACCCGATGGCTCGGCGACGACCTTTCGCCAGCTCACGATCGAGGAGATCGACAAGGTGAAGTGGGACCCGGCGTGGGGCAAGGAACGGATCACGAACATGATTGCGACGCGGCCGGACTGGTGCATCTCGCGGCAGCGGATTTGGGGCGTGCCGATCGCGGTGCTGCTGTGCGTGGGCTGCAACCGGCCGATTCTCGACGCGGGGCTGAACCGGAGGATTATCGAGCTGTTTGAGCAGCAGGGGGCCGAGGCCTGGCACACGGCGGCAGTGGGCGAGCTGTTGGCAGCCGGGAGCAGTTGCGCGCACTGCGGTGGGACCGCGTTTCGCAAGGAGACAGACATTCTGGATGTGTGGTTCGACTCGGGCTCGAGCTGGCACGCGGTAGCGGAAACGGACCCGGAACTGCGGGAGGCTTACAACCGCGCGGATCGAGACCGGAGGGTGCTGTATCTGGAGGGCGGCGACCAGCATCGGGGATGGTTCCACTCGTCGCTGCTGACCTCGGTGGCGCTGCGCGGACGCGCGCCGTATACCGACGTGGCGACGGCGGGCTGGACGCTGGACGAACAGGGCCGCGCGATGTCGAAATCGCTGGGCAATGGGGTGGATCCGGTGGCCGTTTCGGAACAGATGGGCGCGGAGATTGTGCGGCTGTGGATTGCCTCGGTGGACTTCCGCGAAGACATGGCGGCGAGCGACAACCTGATGAAGCGCTGCGCGGAGATTTATCGCAAGCTGCGGAACACGTTTCGCTTTCTGCTGGGCAATCTGAATGGATTCGATCCGGCGGCGCATGCCGTGGCGACGGAGAATCTGGAGCCGCTGGACCGGTACATGCTGGCGAAGACGCGCGAGCTGACGGAGCGGATTCTGGCCTGGTACGAGGGCTTCGAGTTTCATCGGATTTATCACGCGGTGAATGAGTTCGCGATTGCGGATTTGAGCGCGTTTTATCTGGACGTGTTGAAGGACCGGATGTACACCTTTGCGCCGTCGTCGGCGGCGCGGCGCTCGGCGCAGACCGCGTTGTGGCGGATTACCGAGGCTCTGGCGCGGCTGTTGGCACCCATCCAGAGCTTCACCATGGACGAGGTCTGGGAGTACCTGCCGGAGGTTGCCGGGCGCGAAGCAAGCGTGCATCTGGCGCTGTTTCCCACGCCTGAATCGATCTATCCGGAAGACCCAACGACGCTGCTGGCGGAGTGGAAACAACTCTTCGCGGTGCGCGACCGGGCGCTGCTGGTGCTCGAGGAAGCGCGGCAGGAAAAGCGCATCGGCAAGGCGCTCGAAGCGGAGCTGGAGATCGCGGCTTCAGGCGAGCAGCTTCGCCTGCTGGAAAAGCATGCCGGCGGGCTGAAGGAGATTCTCAACGTCTCGCGGGTGGTGGTGATCGAGGCGACGGGAGGCGACGGGTTGGCGGTGAAGGCGCTGCCCGCTACGGGAGCAAAGTGCAACCGCTGCTGGAATTTCATGCCCGAGGTAGCCGATTACGGCGCGTGGGAGAATGTCTGCGGTCGGTGCCGCGAGGCACTTGAGACGATGGGGATTCCGCCCCCGGAAAAGATTGAAATCGAGGTGACCCAGTGAACACAGCTTCTCGCAAGACCAGACTGCCGTGGCTGTTGTTGATTTCAGCCGTGGTGATTCTGCTGGATCGCCTGACCAAGGACTGGGTGCGCACGCACATCGAACTCGGCCACGGGATACCGATCCTGCCCGGCATCCTGCGCATTACGCATGTCTTCAACGACGGCGCGGCGTTTTCGCTCTTCGCGGACTCGGCCACGCCGCAGCGGGTGCGCTGGGCGCTGGTGAGCTTTTCCCTGCTCGCGGCGATTGCGATTTTCGCCGTTCTGGTCAGGCTGGGAGATCGGTTCACTCTGACCACGACTGCGCTGGCGCTGATTCTGGGCGGTGCGCTGGGCAATGTCTACGACCGC
>JAJZFR010000038.1 GCA_021805265.1 Acidobacteriota bacterium
AGCGTGGAGCGGGTGAAGTCTGTGGGCGGGAGCTGGTTGCGGGTCCAGTCGGCGTTGAGTTCGTCGATTAAGGTCTTGGTGAGTTCGAGAAAGGAGCCTTCGCGGCCGAGTCCGCCGCCGTACTCTTCCCAGTAGGCGGTGTGAAGGTCTTCGACGAGATAGACGCCGTTGGGGGCGGTGCGGGAGTAGAGATAGCGGAAGGTATCGACGACGTGAGCCATCTGGTGGCTGCCGTCGTCAAGGACGATGTCGGGTGTTCCGAACTCGTCGAGGACGGACTGGAGAAACGCGGTGTCGGACTGGCTGCCGATGCGGATGGCGATCTGGTCTTCCGCGAACTTGGCGCACTCGGGGTTGATGTCGATGCCGACGATCTGAGCGTAGGGGCCGAGGTAGCGCTTCCACATCTGCGCGGAGCCGCCGCGACCGCAGCCTATCTCGAGAAAGAGCACCGGGCGATTGACGTAGCGGCCGAAGTGGTCCTCATAGACGGGGAAATAGTGGGTCCACTTGTGGATGGTGCGCTGCTTGTTGTTGAGGAATTCAGACCAGAGACTCACGGGAAACCTCGCAATCGAAGACGCGTCGGCACGTGGGGACAGGAAGCGCCGAAGATCAGTTTACCGTGAGAGCGATGGAGGAGGAGTGTTCGGCGGCGGTGACGCCGTTGCTGGTCTGGGCGGTGACGACAATAGTGTAGGTTCCGGCCGGAGTTCCACCGAAGACGGGGTTGAGATGGAGATACCAGTAGCGAGCCGAGCAACCGGTGGAGGCAAAGAGCATGGCGGAGGCAAGCAGGATCATCAGCGAGCTGCGCAGGAGATGTTTGCGTTTGCGACCGAGGAAAGCGAAGAGCGCGACGCCGGGGAGCAGCACGGCGAGTACAGGCGCGCCATGTCCGCTGAGCGGTGTACCGGGGACAGCCTGGCGACGGAGGAGTGTGGTGGTGGAGGAAGTGGCAGTGGTCTGGATATTCATGATCGCAGTCTGCGCGGCAGCCGATGTGATTTCGAGATTGGCTGGAGTGCTGTTGCAGGCGACGAAGTCGATGGGCAGTCCGGAGCAGGAGAGGCTGATGAATCCTGTGAATCCGTTGACCGGCGTGATGGTGATGGTGGTGGTTGCGGTGCCGCCGACGGAGACGGTGGCGGTGGTGGGAGCAAGGGCGATGGTGAAGTCTGGCAGGGCCGGGGCACTGGCCGCATAGGGGACAGGCGCTGAGGTCGAGGCGTCGTGGTGAGCGTCCCCGATGTAGTTGACCTGAAGGGAGTGGTCGCCGGCGGCGAGCGAGTCAATGGCGAAGGTGGCGCTGCCCTTGGCATCGAGCGCGGCACCGGCAAGCGGATGATTGCCGTGGGAGACGTCGGCGAGCGAGACCGCACCGGAGACGGGCTGTCCCGCCTCATCGAGGACGGAGACGGCAACGGTTGCGTGCCCCTGTGCGTCCTGAGCCGGAATGGAGAGAGTGGTATAGGTTCTCGCCTGAGCGGAAGCCAGAAGAGAACAGGCCAAGGCAATGGCCAGGGCTAATCCTGTTCGCGTCAAGTTTCGCGTCAAGTTTCGCGTAAAAGGACGCCTGAAAATCGATCTATTCACCCGCAAACCAACCTCTGCCTGAGAATTGCAATCTTGAAAATCACACTCGCTGAACTTTCATTGTATCCGGCCGGAGCGGGTCTGTGTTGGCAGCCAGTGGCTGAAGGCAAGGAAACGTCGCCAGAAACCGGGTAAAGGGAGAAAATTCGCTGCGAGTACGCATGGAGTAGGACGGATGAGCGGTGTGTGGGTGAGCCGGAGATCGCCGGGAACCGCGCCGATGAGGGGGAGTTGTTATGCTGATTGCGAGGAAACGAGCGATGATCGCGCACCTACGCGGGAAACTGATCGAGAAGCAGCCGGGACGGGCGATTGTGGAGACGGGCGGCGGGGTGGGCTACGATCTGACGATTTCGATCCCGACGTTTACGGCGCTGCCTGCGGTGGGCGGGCCGGTTGCGCTGCATATTCATACCCAGGTACGGGAGGACCAGATTGCACTGTTCGGCTTTGCGGAGCGGGATGAAAAGCGGCTCTTCGAGCGGCTGATCGGGGTGACCGGGGTTGGGCCGAAGCTGGCGATTACGCTGTTGAGCGGGCTTGATCCGGAGCGGGCAGTGGCGGCGATCCGGGCGCAGGACCACGCCTCGCTGACGCGGATTCCGGGGGTGGGAAAAAAGCTGGCCGAACGGCTGGTGCTGGAGCTGAAGGACAAGCTGGACGACTTTGCTGTAGCTCCTCAGGCAGCGACGGTGCGCGGGGCGGCGGTCGAGGATGTGCTGTCGGCGCTGACGAATCTGGGCTACCAGCGAGCTGCCGGGGAAAAGGCGGTGCAGGTGTCGTTGGCGAAGGACGAATCGCTGGCGGGGGAGTTTGACGGGCTGTTTCGGGCGGCGCTGAAGGTGATTCGGTAGGAAGGATCAGAGATGGCGGCAAGAAAAAAAGCGGCAGGCGCGACCAACGAAGGGTCGCCGGCGCACCTTCGCGCGGAGGGGATCAGGTTTCTGCGGGCGCTGAAGCGGGCGAATCGGCGGGATCCGGTGGAGGCCAGGGAGTGGTTTGGCGCGAACAAGGAGACGTGGGAGCGGGAGCTGAAGCAGCCCATGCTGACGATCATTACTGCTGTGACGGAGGCGATGGCGGAGTTTGCGCCGGAGCACGTTCGACCGGCGGAGAAATGCTTTTTTCGCATCTATCGGGACACGCGTTTTTCGGCGGATAAGCGGCCCTACAAGGAGCATGTGGCGGCGTGGTGGTCCCATCGCGGTCTGGAGAAGACCTCCGGAGCGGGATTTTATTTCCACGTGGCACCGGACGAGGTGACGGTGGCGGCGGGAGCGTACATGCCGGGCAAGGAGCAGTTGGAGGCGATCCGCAACTGGCTGCTGGAGCATCATGGGGAGTTTCGCGGGCTGATGGAGGCTCGGGCGGTGAAAAAGACATTCGAGGAGTT
>JAJZFR010000366.1 GCA_021805265.1 Acidobacteriota bacterium
ACAGTAATCACGGTCGTCGCAGCCGCCACCGTTCCCGCGCCGATCCACGTGAGCAGGTTGGTGTGGGGTCCCAGAAATGGATGGCTTGTCGAGCCGTTCACGCCCGGACCCACCACATTCTGTTGGTGAATCACCGCTGTCGCCGTCACACCACCAGCCACGGCCGTCACCTGAATGGCAAAACTTCCGGCCTGCTTGTTCGGCGTCAGACCATGCGCAATCGCCCGGCCACTGGCATCGGTGTGTACACGAAGCGTCTTCGCCCCGTTGAAGCTGGCGCTTGACGCATGATGAAGTGCACCCGATTTGCTGCCCGGCTGGATGGCAAAGACCACCAGCGCTCCGGCCACCGGCTTGTGATTTTTGTCCGTCACCTGGACGATCGGCTCGCGGGCCGTGCGCGCACGGATATTGTTCAGAGCGCCTTCCCCATCGAGAATATCGATCTGCAGCGGCTGGCCGCCGCCCTCGGCTGCGCCCTCCGACGCAGTGGACGGCAGTCCAATGCTCGATACCGACGCTGCGCCGCCGAATTCGCTGCCCAGATTCCCAGCCGGATATATGCCTTCCCCGCTCCATGCAAAGACCGGCTGAGCGACCAGCATGGCAGAGACCAGACAGATCAGACCTCGTTGCAGTGCGGATGATTTTCTAAAAGCCGCTCGAAGCATCGTTGGATCCTCTTGTCCGTCCTCTTGCTGAATGGTTATCACTGCCCTGTCCCCGTGACCGAAGTCCCGCTGGAGTTGGTTAAGGTTACCGTCACAGAAGCAATCGTCGAAGCATTCTGGCTCAGTTGGAACTGCTGCGTGTAGCCAAACTCCGAGCCGTACTGATCCGATGTGGGGTTCGAGTACCAGGCATTGAAGAGCGTACTCACCGATACGCTCTCCTGGGTCTGCGCTACCGAGTCGCCATTGGCGGCTGTGAAGTTGAAGGTCGCTGAGGTCATCTCGCGCGAGTTGGAATAGCCGATGATCTTCACGCTCAGAGTGTTTCCGCTGCGCGTCAGGGAGACGCTCGTGATCCCCGGCGCACTGGGCGGCACCGTGATATTGACCGGCGTAATGCTCGACGGCGTCACGTCCTCGCCTCCAGCGGTCAGCGTCAGCGTCAGCGTAATGGTCCCGGCAACGGTTCCGCTCTGTATCTGGATCGACGGCGTCGTTGTGCTGTTGGCTGGCACGGTAAAGGTCTGCGTCCGGCCTCCGCTGGCAAACTGGATCGATGGGTCGTCCACGCCGCCGGTTCCGGAAAAGCTCAGCGTCACCGTTCCGGTCAGCGGCACAGGATAGGCGGAGTTCAACGTAAAGCTGAGCGAAGGCTGCTGCGCTGGCTCTGCCGTTGGAGGTCCGCTGAAGCTGGCAGACGGCGGAGGAGCGATAATCGGCTCCGAGATGGCATTCGATGTCTCGGACTGGCTGGGATCGGTGACCGTGATCTTCAGCGGCTGCACCGTCTGCAACAGGCTGGAGGTCAGCGTCGCCGTCATCACGGTCGAGGAAAGATACGTCGTCGGCACGGCCGCGCTATTCACCTGAACGACCGAATTCGCCTGGAATCCCGTACCGGTCAGCGTGACCGTCGTCGCTGCCGCTCCCAGCGGAATGCTGGATGGAGCAATCTGCGTAATTGCCAGCGGGATGACGGTGATCGTAGTGCTTGCCGTGCCCGTGCTGTAATCGACCGCATCCGTGGGTGCAAAGGTCACGGCGAGAGCCTGGCCGGGGCCTGCGGGCAGAATCGCGCCCAGCGCCGGGGTGTAAGTGAACTGCCCTGGAACCGCGCCCAGCGGACCGCTGGCCGTTGCATTCAGTTGCGTGGCCGACAGCGGCGTACCGATTAAAATCGGAGCCGGAGCTGCCCAGGTGATCGTCGGCTGCGCCTGCGTCACGGTCAGCACGGCCGTCCCGGTTGCCGTGGCAAAATCCACACGGTCGGTCGGCGTAAAGCTCACCGTCAGCGTATGGCTCCCAGCCGTCAGCACCTGTCCCACGGCAGAACTGTACTGATAGCTCCCCGGAATACTCGTCGCATACGTTCCCGCTGCCACAGCGTTCAGTTGTCCGCTCGTCAACGCTGTCCCGTAGCTCAGCGTCGAAGGCGCAGGTGACCATCGAATCGTCGGCTGCGACTGGGTTACCATCAGCGGCACCGAGCCTCTGGAGGTTCCCGTGGCAAAGACGGTATTCCCGGCATAGGTGGCCGTGATGGCATGCGCTCCGGTCGCGAGATTGCTCAGCGTGAGCGTCGCCGTCCCCGAGACCGCCGTTGACTGTCCTATCAGCGTGACGCCGTCATAGAAGCTCACCAGCCCCGTCGGGCTGCCCGCATACGTCGAGGAGACCGCCGCCGTGAATGTCACTGGCTGGCCGTACTGCGCAGTCACCAGCGAGCCGCCCACTCCTACCGTCACCGAAGCTCCACTCACGGGCAGGTTCAGCGAAACCGATGTTCCGGTGAAGTTGAAGTCTCCCGGATAGCTCAGCGCGATTGCATTCGCGCCGTCAGTGGTCGGAATATAAGGCAAGGTCACATTCGCCTTGCCGCTGGTGATGTAGCTGGACACCGAAGTGGACGCCACTTCGGTGACCGGAAGCGTCAGCAAATCCGTATAGGAATTTGCGTCGAGAGACACCGGGTAAAAATACCCGACAGTTCCGCCGGTGGTTTGCAGGTTGGTGTAAGTGGTGGTGAAGTTACCCGTGCCGTCTCCGGCTAGCACCTGCAAGTTATACCCCGTCGATGTGCAATTCGTCGTACAGGTGACTCCCACGGCGAGGTCCGCCAGTCCATCCCCATTAAAGTCCGCCGCAGCTATGGTGGTAACTCCGGAAGGCAGGGTAACACTGGGTCCAGCGTTGAAAAGGATGGTTCCAGGCGTGCTGGCATTCAGATATGCTGTGGCTCCATAGGTCGGCGAGGATGTCGGAAGAGTATAGTCGGTCACAAAATCCGGCAAGCCATCACCGTTGACATCACCCATCACCAGTTGACCATAGCTGCGGCTGGATGCAAGCAGTTGGATGGAGTACGTCGGCGTGTTGACGCCAGACCCTCCGCTCACGCCGTAGAGTGTGTTGTTCTGATTGCGATAGATGTCAACGCTACCCGTAGCAGCCCCGGGGACGTAGTTGTACGCAACAATGTCCGGGTAACCGTCACCGTCGATATCTGTAAAGAAATAGACAGGCACTGCACCGGCAGGCGGGTTGAACTGCGTCACCGTGGAAGGGGTGAATGACCCATTGCCATTTCCTGTATAGACCGAAAACTTCCCGCTCGTGCCCGATCCCGCCCCCAGGCTGACGACGATCAAGTCGATCTTGCCGTCGTGATTCATATCGGCGGTGTAGAGCAGATTGCCAACAGGGCTGGTCAGTTGACTCGGGTTCTGAAAGCTTCCATCTCCGTTGCCCAGCGACACATAGACTTGCTGGACACCATTGCTGTCGATGCAGCTCACTGCGACATCTGAGACACCGTCATTGTTGAAGTCCGCCGCCGCCACCTGGCCCACCGTGTAGCAACCGCTGGTGACGTTGGTATTCGTGGCATCGGCCTGAAAATTTCCCGCCGGAGTACTCCCCAGCAACATATGCAGTCCAACCGGACTGGCGGAAGTGAGATATGCCAGGTCTGGAATGCCGTCTCCATTGAAGTCCCCGACGATGGGAGGTGATGAAGGTGTGGAACCCAGGGTCCCCGTTCCACCCGCGACGAAGGCCCCTGTCGCCGGATCCAGCGTCACCTTCGCCGTCGTCGCAGCCTGCCCGTTGACGCTCACCGAAGCCACTCCCGAAGGAGCGCCCGCCGTCGAGTTGCCCGTAATCGTCGCCATGATCGTCGTCGATATTCCAACGGTCGATGGATTCGGAGTCGCACTGATGATCCCACCCGTGGTTGATAGCGCAGCAACCGAGATGGCCGTTCCGGTCACGCAGGTTGTGCCGCTGTTGCACACCGTCGGCGTAATCGATGTGACTCCTGCGGGAATCGTCGGCAGGCTCACCTGAAGCGAAGTCGAAGACTCATACAGAATCGAGCCGCTGCCGCTGCCCGTGCCCCAGCCAAAACTTACCGTCGTCGGAGCCAGAAAGCCAGAGCCGCTGATGTGGATGCTCTTGGGCGGCGCGGGAAGATTGGTCGCCGGGTTGGTCGCCAGAATCACCGATGGGGCTTCGCCTGAGATGGTCGGCGAACCGCCGCCGCCACCCCCGCCGCCGCTGGAGTAGGCGATGAGAACGTTGTACGTATTGGAAGCTGTGCTTGAGCCGCCAGTACAGGTGGTGGAAGTACCTGCATCGGGAATGATGGTCAGGCTGGCCAGGAATGATCCTGCAACAAAGGCACTTTGCGGGATGGAGTTGATGGTGCTGGCTGGAATGACCATCGTCGATGATGTAGAAGTCGCGGTACCGGGAATAATAGGCGTAGCGCTTGCACCATACCCGGTGTAAAAGCAGTAGGCATAGTTGCCCGAGCCAAATGTGGTCGGCAGCGAAGTTCCGGAGACCGACAGCGTCTGGTTCGTCGTGACGTTCGACAGAAACGAGGAGGGTGTCGTCGAAGTAATGTTGTACTGCGCCCACAGTACCCCTGGCCCAGCGACCAGCGCGAAGAGAGCCACAACGGCGCGAAACAGGCGAACACTGCTCTTCATGGTTTCACCATGGGGTTCACCATCGCCGGAATAAACAGGGTCCGCGGCAGACTCGTCGAAGCATCCACCATCCAGGCCGGAGCCGCACCCGGCCCACTCAGCGCAAAGACTGCATTTCCGGCCAGCGGCGTGAGACGATCCACCTTGCAGGTACAGGGAATGCGCATTGGTCCGGTGGCGTTCGTCAGGTCCACGCGCACCACGCTGGAGTCTGCACCGTTGGCCACCACGGCCGTGCGTCCATCCTGGGAAGCAGCCACGGCAAAGGGTGCCCGAAAGGCGCTGCTGGTGAAGCTCTGAGCCACACTGCCGCCGCCCGCAATGCTGCCACCTGCACCGCCGCTGATCGCGCTGCCGGGAATCAGCCGCAGCACCCCGTTCACTGTGTCCATCGCCAGCAGGTCACTGCCCCCTGGCAGAAACGCAATGCCACCCAGCCCGCCCAGCGAAGCCACCGGAGCGCCGTTGCCGGTCAGCAGCGTCAGTGTTGTCGGCCCGCTTCCGCTGGCCGCCACTACCTGTCCGGTATCGCTCACCGCTACCGCCGCCAGAGCCACGCCACCGCTCAACGCCTGCACCCCAGGTGCCTGCGGCGACGATTCCAGCCCCATTAGCAAAAACACCGTGCTCTGACCCGGCACAAAAACCACCGCATTCGCCCCTGAGGGCGAGAAGACAAACTGCGCTGTGCCAGTGAGATGCACCCCGGAGAGCGGTATCGGCGTTCCCCCGGGAACGCTCATCAGGCTCACTTCGCCGGACTTATCTTCCAGAATCGCCTCGCCGCTTCGAGCCGAGGCCCCGGCCGCAAGATACGTGCCCGCTTCCACCACCGGAGGCCCAAACTGCGAGGCTCCCGTCACGCCGAGAATGGGACGCAGAGACTGCTCGCTGCTCGACCAGAGAAAGCCAAGCTCCGGACCCTGCTGCGCCAGGGCCGCACCCGCTGCGCTCGTCGGATTGCTCGTCGAGCCGGAAATGACGTGCCCGCCACTGCTGCAACCGGTCAGAAGCAGGCAACAGCCAAATACAGAGATCGCGCCAGCGTATGCCGCTGACCGCGTTACAACGAAGACGCTCATTGGAGTTGCTGACTCCGGGAAGTGAAGCTACTATTCGGAAATTAGAATTACAGTACTCGAAGAATTTCTGGCGGTCAACATGAATTTTCTGGCGTACTATGTGTAGCTGAGGAATCCACTGCCATCACGGATACTTGCCCTGTGCGCGGTCCTGGCAATCCGCTTCGCAGGCTCGTCCGTTCCCCTGTTGCAGATACGATGCCTTCGCCGTATACGGCGCCAGGAGATT
Source organism: Acidobacteriota bacterium (assembly GCA_021805265.1). GTDB lineage: Bacteria > Acidobacteriota > Terriglobia > Terriglobales > Acidobacteriaceae > Acidicapsa. Next base: position 5,975 of record JAJZFR010000366.1, read on the forward strand.
GCATGTTCGACCTTTGCATTGCCTTGATGTTGCTGGCGGCTCCCCACACCGCAGCAACCGCGCTCATTGCTCAATCCACCGCCTCATCCGCTACCGCGCCCGCCGCCACGGAAACCCTCCAGATCGTCGTCGAGAAGAAACTTCCCGATGGCAAGGCCGAGGCCATGGCCCCCACACACGTCTTCCAGACCGGCGACGTCATCCGCCTCCGCCTCACCAGCCACTTCGACGGCTTCCTGTACATGATGGATCAGGGATCGTCGGGACAGTTCAGCACCGTCTTTCCTTCTGTCGCCGCTGGCAGTGACAACCGCATCGCCGAAGGCAAAAGCTATCTCGTCCCCGCCACCACGGATGGCTGGTTTGAACTCACTGGCCCTCCCGGATTCGATGTCTTCTACTTCCTGATTTCCCCCGCCGCGCTCACCACTCCTGCCACCAGCAGCTTCGTCGCTCCCGGCCCAGTCAGCTCCCTGCGTCCGCGCTGCAACGATGCCGTCTTTCGTGCTCGCGGCGAATGCGTCGACATCAGCGCCGGTCCCGTCGCCGTGCCGCGCGATGCGCCACTGCCGGCTCCGCTGGCTCCCATCGCCGGTGCTGCCTCCCGCGACATCACCATCGTCCAGAAGAAGGACGGCGTCACCGTCCAATCCAAGGGCGCACCCTCGGCTCCGGTGATTTACACCTTCCGGCTTGCTCATAACTAGACATCCCCGCCGCGGCCAGCAGCCTGTCCTCGGCGGGAAGAGAACCCACAGGAATTGCCCATGAATCGCATCCAACGAATTCTGTTTTTGATCTCGACTGCGGTGACGCTCAGCTCGGTGCTGGCGGCCCAGTCCTCAACCGCCCCTGCGACCAGCGCACCAGCCCAGGCACCCGCTCAGGCACCGGCCAGCCGTGATCTCAAGACCATCGGACCGGCCTCCCAGGCCAAACCCGTCGTCATCCCGCGCAGCTACGCCCTGGTGATCGGCATCTCCAAATACAAGAACCTTCCCGTAAGCGCTCAGCTTGAGTATCCCGACCGCGACGCCGAAGCCATCTACACCACCCTCATCAGCTCCGAAGGCGGTCAATTTCCCGCCGAAAACGTCCACAAGCTCATCAACGACAAGGCTACCGTCGCCAACATCCGCCAGGAACTGGAGCAGTGGCTGCCCTCTGTCACACACCCCGACGATCGCGTCGTCATCTACTTCGCCGGACATGGCTTCGTCTCGAACGGCATCGGCTATCTGGCCGCCTATGACGTGGACGTCCACAACATCGCCACCACGGCCTATCCCATGGACCAGCTCGGCAAGGACATCGGCGGCCGCATCCACGGCAAGTGGAAGGTGCTGATGACCGACGCCTGCCACTCGGGAGCCATCACGCCCCAGGCCGATCAGCAATCCGACCGCGGCACCATCAACAGCACCCTGCTCGACCTCCAGAAATCCCTCTTTTCCCTTACCGCCAGCCGGGACCGCGAACAGAGCTTTGAAAGCAGCAACTGGGGCGGCGGACACGGCATCTTCACCTACTACGTCGTCAAGGGTCTCCAGGGCGAAGCCGACACCAACGGCGACGGCGTCGTCTCAGCCGATGAACTGGCCGAATACGTCCACTCCAACGTCCGCCTCGCCACGCAGTCGCGTCAGAATCCCACCTCAGAGCGCGGCAGCTTCGATCCCGACATGGTGCTGGCCTACAATCCCACACACGTCACCGCCGCCGCCCTGCCGCCGCCGCAGTACGGCAACCTCATCATCGAAGCCAACATGGACAACACGGAGGTCTTCGTCGATGGCGTCAGTCAGGGCATCGTCAGCAAAGGCAAGCCGCTGCGCCTGCCCGGCATAGCACCCGGAGCGCACACCGTCAAAGCGGTCCACATGGGCTATGAGCCGGATGGGCCGCGCGAGGAGCAGGTCTATCCCGGCCAGGACACCACCGTCTCCATCCGCATCCTGATCGTCCGCCACACCGCCAAGGCCGCCGTCGATCACTTCGACAAGGGCATCGAGCTGTATCAGAAAGGCAATCAGGACAGCTACAAGAAAGCCGCCGAGGAGTTCAAGGCCGCGCTGGCCATCGCGCCAAAGTACTCGCAGGCATCGCTCTATCTGGGGCGCGTTGACAACGCGCTCTATGAAGATCAGGCAGCCGTCGCGGCCTTCAAGCAGGCCATCGATGACGACCCCGATTACATGGAAGCGCGCTCGAGCTACGCCGCCGCCCTGCTCGATCAGGGCGATCTCGATGAAGCCGTCCGACAGCTTAACGTGGTCACCGACCGGCAGCCCGAAAACGGCATGGGATGGTATTTGCTCTCTCAGGCCTTTGCCCGCAAAGGCGACTACAAGGATGGCATGACCGCCGCCCAGCAGGCCGTAGCCAAAACTCCCCGCAACGCGGAAGCTCATTTCTGGCTTGCCGAGTGCATGCGCCAGCTCAACATGCCCGCCGACGCCATCCGCGAATACAACCAGTACATCGCCCTCAGCAACTTCGACTCCGGCTTCGGCGGCAAACTCAACTACTACCTCGCCGGCTATCTCTTCGGCGCTGGATCAAAGACCCGCGCCGCGCAAACCGACATCTGGCGAGAGCTGCGCGGACAGGCCTATCTCGGCATCTGCGACTCCGATTGGATGCTCAAAACCTATGACACAGCCATCGCCGACTGCCAGCACTCCCTCACCTTCATCCCCAAAGATATCTTCGCCAATTATCGCCTCGGCCTCGTCTACACCCTGGAGTTCAACCAGCATAACTCTCTCAGCCTGCTCGCCGCCGCCAAAAAACACTTTGAAGCTGTCGTCGCCGCCAATCCCGACACCGACGAAGCCGGACGCTCGCAAAAATACATCCAGTTGATCGATCACGCTCTCGCGCAATCGAATTAGTTTCCGCTCCCTACTCCCTCAAACAAACAAATTCACGGCAAAGAGAACAATCGCGCCCCCCAGCGTGTATTGCACCGTCCTCAGCCGATCCGCCTTGATCTGCCGCACCAGCGAAACCATCAGCAGCTCATCACACATCGCCACCAGCAGATCGTTGTCATTGGCTCCCGTCAGCGATGCCGTATAGCTTGCCCGATCCTCGCACAAAACATCCTTCGCATCATTCGTCAGCGTATGCCGCAGCCAGTGATGGGACCGATGATGACTCACATAAAACTTCGGGATCGTGCGCGTCGTGTGTCGCGAATGGTCGCTCGGCGGCTTCAGCACCGGAAAGATGACCCGCATGCAGAAAAACAGCGTCAGCGTCGTGAACGCGATGAACAGCGAGAGCGCCGCAACCGGCAGAATCGCCTCTCCTGTATGTTTGGATTGCAGCACCACCGCCGCCATGCCCGACAGCAGCGTCACGCTGAAGGCTGCCTTGGTATCCAGAAACCGGATCGTGTTCTGGGTGTCTTCCACCGCCTTGTACAGAAACTCCAGGCGATTCTCGTAGGTATCCATTTCGCTCATTGGCCGCTCCGTCTCTTCCTTTCGCCTCCCGCGTAGTCTAGCAGAGCAGAAAAAAGACTTGCGAAGCCCACTCGAGAACGATACGCTGACCCGGTACTCCGAATCGTCCAAAGGGATAGGTATGCGCAAACGCATCGCAAGCGGGCTCGCCGCAGTGTGCACACTGGCGGCATCGGCGTACCTCTTTGCCCAACAACCCGGCACCACACTCACGCCGCCTGCGTCCATCGTGACGCAGCGCACCCAGCCGCTGCCCACGCGCATCCCACAGCAATCCGTCGCCAGCCACGGCGTGCTTCAGGGACTGGTGCTCAACGACTACGGCCAGCCCTCGCCCGGCGTACAGGTCCAGCTCGGCGGCCTGCCCGGACCACCCAACTCGTTCCCCACACCCAGCTCGCTCCGCGCGCGCACCGCCGGGGATGGCATCTTCCGCATCCTGCACGTCCCGCCCGGCGCATATACCCTGCTGCTCACTCCGCCCGGCGGACAACTCTTCCGCCAGAGCAACGTCCGCATCGACGCCGGGCAGGTTCTTTCGGTGCAGATTCGGCTGCCCGGCCTCAGCGCACAGCAGCTTCCTGCGCCGCTGCCGCAGCAGCCCGTCGATCTGAGCCTCGGCGGCAGCTTCAACGTGATCAGCCGCCGTCCCGACGCCAACGGAGCCGTCGTCGTGGCCGCATCTCCGCCTCAGGCTCCCGACGCTGACGTCTTTCAGGCCATCCCTGACCGCTGGGACATCCAAATGCCCGACTACCATCGATACGCCTCGATGGAGGTTCCTTTCATCCTCGGCCACTGGTACGACCCATTCAATCGCAATCGCCTCAAAGGCGACAAGCCGCTCTTCGGACGCACCTTCTTCAACTTCACCGGCATCGCGCTCACCGCGCTCGATGGCCGACGCCTTCCCGTCCCCTCCGACATCTCCACCGCGCAACCCGGCGAATACGGCTTCTTCGGCCGTGGCGGCCAGTTCTTCACCGCCCAGACGCTGCTCACCACCCTCGACCTCTTTCACGGCGACACCACTGCCTTCCGGCCCGTTGACTGGCGTCTGCGCGTCTCCACTGCGGCCAACCTCAACTACCTCGCCGCCCGCGAAAACGGCGTCGTCTACCCCGACGTCCGCGCCGGCACCACGCGCTTCGACGAATGGGTCGGACTGCAGGAGGCCTTCGGCGAAGTCAAGCTCCACGACTTCGGACCCAACTACGACTTCGCCAGCCTGCGCGTCGGCATCCAGCAGTTTGTCTCCGACTTTCGCGGCTTCCTCTTCGCCGATGAAGAACCCGGCGTTCGCCTCTTCGGCAATCTCCGCTCCAACCGTTTCCAGTGGAACCTGGCCGCCTTCGACTTACTGGAAAAAAACACCAACAGCGGACTGAACACCTTCCACCGCCGCGGTCGCGATCTCGCCGTTGCCAACCTCTACATCCAGGACTTCTTCGCCAAAGGCTACACCGCGCAGTTCAGCTATCACTTTCTCCGCGACAACGCCTCCGTTCACTACGACGACAACGGATTCCTCGTCCGCCCCGCGCCCATCGGCAACCCCATCCCTCATCGCATCGACTCCCAGTACATCGGCTGGTCCGGCGACGGCCACATCGGGCGCATCAATCTCACACACGCCTTCTATCAGGCCCTCGGCACCGATGACTACAACCAGATTGCCGGGCGCCGCACCTCCATCAACGCCCAGCTTGCCGCCTTCGAGCTTTCGCGCGACCACAACTGGCTCCGCTTCCGCATCTCTGGCCTCTACGCCTCCGGCGACGACCAGCCCCGCGATGGCGTCGCCCGCGGCTTCAGCTCCATCGTCGATGCCGAAAGCTTCGCCGGGGGCGAGTTCTCCTTCTTCAATCGCGAGAGCATTCGCCTCACCGGGACCGGCGTCGCCCTCAACGCCGCCGACAGCTTTCTGCCCGACCTCCGCTCCAGCAAGGATGAAGGCCAGTCCAACTTCAACAATCCCGGCCTCTATCTCTACAACGCAGGCCTCGACGCAAAAGTGCTTCCAACCCTCAAGCTCGTCGCCAACGTCAACTTCCTTCAGTTCGCGCGCACCCAGCCGCTGGTCTTCGTCCTCCAGCAGAACGGTATCCAGCGCACCCTTGGCACGGACTCCAGCCTTGGCGCCATCTACCGCCCGCTGCTCTCCGACAACATCGTCTTCGTCGGCGGCGTCGCCGTCCTCGCTCCCGGTCGCGGTTTTCAGGAGATATACACCGCGCAAACTCTGGTCTCTGTCTTTGGTACCATTCGATTTCAGTTCTAATCCACTCTCAGGAGAAGCCGTCGTTTGCTTCCGCACATTCCTCCAGCCCGACGCGCACGCCCGGATGCACAGAGCTTTTCTGTGCCCCAACCCCCGTCCCTGCTCCGCAGCCTCGCCCGCAGTCTCGCCCTCCGCAGCGGCCTGGCGGCGCTTCTCGCCCTGACCTCGCTGGCTATCTTCGCCACCCTGTTGCGTGAGCTGCGCGCGCCGCTGCCAGTGCTCGCCATTCGTCAGAATGCAGCCCAGAATGCACCGGCCAATCCCGATCCGTCTTCCGACTATCCCCGCAGCGGCGAGACACCGGCGCAGGCCGACCTGGCCTCCAGCGGATGCCTCACCTGCCACACCGGCATCGAGCACGCCAGTATGCACGTCGAGTCAACCGTCGTCCTCGGCTGCACGGACTGCCACGGCGGCAACCCGGCCATCCGCAACGCCGACTCC
>JAJZFR010000209.1 GCA_021805265.1 Acidobacteriota bacterium
AATCTCGCAAATTGTTGATAACGCGGGCGAGTAGCTCAATTGGATAGAGCACCGGCCTTCTAAGCCGGGGGTTGCAGGTTCAAGCCCTGCCTCGCCTACCATTTCGTGAATGGAGTGAGTTTCGTTGGTGCTGCGATGGTCCCTGATCGGCGGTTCTGCTGACAAGCGGGCTTTAACTGGCTCCAGGCAAGCTCTGATCAAGTTCTTATTCCTTCCCTCAGGGGCTAAAGCCGGATTGATTCTGAGGGACTTATGTACGGGCTGAAGCCCGTACCCTTCAGGAAACGAGGCTTGTGCAGAGGTTCCTAAAGTCCTGCCCCTTCAAAATCCAGATTTAATCAGAGTTTCCCAAACGAATTTTCGGGGCGATTATCGTTGCCGGGCGCAGAGAAGCTATCCCAGGTGCGAAAATCCGGGACCTGGGCACCCGGCAGAGATGTTATCCCAGGTCTCAGAAGCGAGACCCGGGGCACCCGAATCTCTTCATTCCATCCGTGAAAATGCCATGAAAGCCGGAGCTGAGATCGGGTCTGGGAGCAGGTCTGGGAGCAGCCGGACTGACCGGGAACCATCGAGGTTTGTCGCGATGGTTATCTCGATGTTTGTCCCGATGTTTGTCCCGAGGTTTGTCGCGAGGTTCCTCAGACGAAGAGCGGCGCTAGCACCAGGGTGACGGTGGCTAGCAGCTTGATGAGGACATGGAGGCTGGGGCCTGCGGTGTCCTTGAAGGGGTCTCCGACGGTGTCTCCGACGACCGCTGCCTTGTGAGCCTCGGAGCCTTTGCCGCCGTATGCGCCGGTTTCGATGAACTTCTTGGCGTTGTCCCAGGCACCGCCGCCGTTGTTCATGAGCATGGCGAGGAGGATGCCGCTGATGGTGCCTACCATGAGGAAGGAAGCGACGGATTCTGCGCCGGAGAGGTTGACGACGCCGGCCATGTTGGCGGGCAGGTCGCTGCTGCTGACCAGGTGGAAGTGCGGGCTGAGGTGACGGAAGAGCACGCCGATGGTGACAGGCATGAGGACGGCGAGCGCGCCGGGCAGGACCATCTCCTTGAGGGCGGCACCGGTGACAATGTGGACGCAGCGACCGTAGTCAGGGCGGCTGGTGCCGTCCATGATGCCGGGATTTTCGCGGAACTGGGCGCGGACATCCTCGATGACCATTTCGGCGGCACGGCCGACGGCGCTGATGGCCATGGAGGAGAAGAGATAGGTGAGCATGGCTCCGAGCAGGGCACCGACGAAGACGGGCACGCTGGCGAGGTTGACGCTGGAAAAACTCCAGCCGGTGGGCAGGGTGAATCCGGCCAGTTCGAGGCGATGACGAACAATGTCGTGAATGGCTTCAAGATAGGCGGAGAAGAGCAGGAAAGCGGCGAGGGATGCGGAGCCGATGGCGTATCCCTTGGTGAGCGCCTTGGTGGTGTTTCCGGCGGCGTCGAGGCTGTCGGTGCGGTCGCGGACTTCGTGCGGCTGGTTGCTCATCTCGACGATGCCGCCGGCGTTGTCGGTGATGGGTCCGAAGGTGTCCATGGCGAGGATGTAGGCAGCGCTCGATAGCATGCCCATGGTGGCGATGGCAGTGCCGAAGATTCCCTTGGCGTACTGGGTGATGCCGGTTACGTCTTCGAGGCTGCGGACGCCGAAGTAGTAGCTGAGCAGGAGCGCGCCGCTGATGACGATGACGGGCAGTGCCGGGGTCTCCATGCCGACGGCGAGGCCGGTGATGATGTTGGTGGCCGGTCCGGTGACGCAGGCCCTGGCGATGGACTGGACGGGGCGAAAACGAATTTCAGTGTAGTACTCGGTGATGGAGACGAAGAGGAAGGAAGTAGCGATGCCGACACAACCGGCGGCGAGGAGCCACCAGCGATCCTGGAGGAGAAAGTGAACGCCCGCTGCGAAGCCTGCGAGAGCGAGGAAGCTGGTGATGTAGAAGCCGCGATTGAGGGCGTGCATGGGGTCCGCGCCTTCCTTGCTGTGCACGGAGCTGATGCCGATGATGGAGGCGACGATGTTGATGGCGTGCACGATGAGGGGAAAGAGAATGCCCTTGAGTCCGAAGACGGGATAGAGGGCAGCGCCGAGGATCATGGCACCGACGCTTTCAGCCGCGCTGGACTCGAAGATGTCTGCTCCGCGCCCGGCGCAGTCGCCGACGTTGTCTCCGACGAGGTCAGCGATGACGGCGGGGTTGCGGGGATCGTCTTCGGGGATGCCCGCCTCGACCTTGCCGACGAGGTCAGCGCCCACGTCAGCGGCTTTGGTGTAGATGCCGCCGCCGAGCTGTGCGAACAAGGCTACGAGCGAGGCTCCAAAGCCAAAGCCGACCAACTGAAACGGAACGGTCTGGGGATTGCGAAGTCCGCCAAAGAGCAGGAAGAGGGTGCTGATGCCCAGCAGAGCGAGGCCGACAACGATGAGTCCGGTGACGGCACCGCCGCGCATGGCGAGCTTGAGTGCAGCGGGCAGGCTGGTGCGCGCGGCGGCGGCGGTGCGCAGGTTGGCGCGGATGGAGACAAACATTCCGGTGTAGCCGGCAAATCCGGAGCAGGCCGCGCCGACGAGAAAGCTGAAGACGACTTTGACGGCCATGGCAGCAGTTGGGGGATAGGCCATATAGCCGGCGTAGAGAACTGCTGCGAGCACGAGAGCCATCAAGGCAATCGTTTTGTACTGCCTGGCCATGAAGGCTTCGGCACCCTCGCGAATGGCCGCCGCAATCTCCTGCATGGCGGGAGTTCCGGTGTCGGCGGCGAGCACGGAGCGAGCGAAGAGCAGCGCGCTGAGCAGGGCAACGATGCCGACGGCAAAGGCGATCCAGAGATAGAGGCTGTCCGGGTTACCCGTGAGCGGAATGGAGGGTACTGCCTCGGCGAACGCGAAGGGACGGGCGGGGAAGATGGAAGCGGGATGGATACCGACAAAGGCCAACGTACAAGACATTCCTGAATTTCCTCCGTAAACACTGACAGTCC
>JAJZFR010000379.1 GCA_021805265.1 Acidobacteriota bacterium
GAAGTGCAACGGCAATCCGAGCGGTAGGTGGATGGGATGGGGTAGCATCCTGGAAGCCCTACCGCCAAGCAAGGTTTGCCAAGCATGTGCTACCGCCATCTCATCCAGGAAGAACGATACCAAATCTTTGCGCTTCGCGATGCCGGTTGGTCTCTCGGAGCCATCGCCAGCAAGTTGGGCCGGTGTACGTAGTCATCTTCGAAAACGAAAAACCGATGCCGGGATTCACCAGTGGTATAGGCGGACTTATGGAACCCATCCAGATACCACCGCCATTTGCGTCCAATTACCACCCAATCTGCCACACTGCTTCCAACAGAGGTACATCCATGCTCGCCAACCCCGCCACAATCCCAATCCCTTCCGCGTCCCCGACCCCGTTCTTGTCCAATCGCTCGCCAGTCAATTTCCCTTTTCACCCAGCCGACAGCCTCAAACCTGTTTTCAATCACTTACCAGCCATTGCCCCCAACAGAAGCCCTTCGCCCCACGCTAAATTACACATACCACCCCCCTGTTTTAGGTAACATCTATATGTATTACTTAGTAAATGTGTATTAACTGGTAAACACTGAACGGGCAACCGAATCTCCCCACAAGGCCATCCGCGCACTCCCAATCCCGCAGGGAATACAATCGAGCCAGAGCCAATCCAGGTCGCCTCCATGCCCCCAATCCGCTCCATCCTGAGCAAGCAGAACCCGAGCCTCAAACAACTCCGCGCCCTGCTGCTCAAACCGCAGTCCAACACCGACCGCCTGGTCGCCATCGAAGGCTTTCACCTCCTCGAAGAAGCCCTCGCCAGCCGCGTCCCTGTAAAAACCATCTTTGTCGCCGCAGGCAGGGAATCCACGCTCGATTCGCTCAAAATTCCCTCCCACATCGAAATCCTCGCCGTCCCTGCCAACATCCTCGCCGCCGCCGTCTCCACGGAAGCGCCCCAGCCCGTTGCCGCGCTCATCCAACAGCCCGACTGGTCCTGGAAGTCTCTCCTCGACCTGCCCAACCCGCTGCTCGTCATCCTCGCCGGACTCCAGGACCCCGGCAACCTCGGCACCATTCTCCGATCCGCCGAGGCCTTTGGTGCCACGGGAGCCATTCTCCTTCCCGGCACCGTCAGCCCATGGAACTCCAAAGCCCTGCGCGCCTCCGCCGGAAGCGTCTTTCGTTTGCCCATCCTCCACGCCTCCGCCGAGCAATGCTTCGCACAACTCGACACTGCGGGCATCCAATCCCTCGCCGCCATGGCCCACGATGCCCAGCCGCTCGACAGCTTTCCGCTCACTGGCCCGCTTGCCTTCATCATCGGCTCGGAAGGCTCGGGCCTCGCGCCGGAAATCGCCGCCCGCTGCCAGCACCGCGTCACCATCCCCTGCCCAGGCCCGGTCGAAAGCCTCAACGCCGCCGTCGCCGCATCCATCCTCCTCTATCAGGCCGCTCAGGCCCGAGCAGTGCAGGACCAACCAGAGCAAGCCAGACCCGCTCAAGCCCGGCGTTCCCGATGAGCCTCTTCGACGCCAATCCGTCGAACCCCCGCCTGGCCGCCCAGCGTGCGCCCCTCGCCGAACGCATGCGTCCACGCTCGCTCGCCGAATACGTCGGCCAGCAGCATCTCCTCGCTCCCGGCAAACCCCTCCGCGTCCAGATCGACCGCGACGACCCCGGCTCCATGATCTTCTGGGGACCACCCGGCGTCGGCAAAACCAGCCTCGCCCGAATCATCGCCGAAACCACACAGGCCAGCTTCCTCGACTTCTCCGCCGTCCTCAGCGGCATCAAGGAGATCAAGGAGGTCATGGTGCGCAGCGAACAGGCCGCAAAATCAGGCTCGCGCACCATCCTCTTCATCGATGAAATCCATCGCTTCAACAAGGCGCAACAGGATGCGTTCCTGCCCTACGTCGAGCGCGGATCCATTCGACTCATCGGCGCAACCACTGAAAATCCCTCCTTCGAGGTCATCTCCGCTCTGCTCTCACGCTGTCGCGTCTACGTCCTCCAGCCGCTGGGAGAGGACGAACTGATCCCGCTGCTCGAAAAGGCTCTCCGCGACTCCGATCGCGGACTCGGATCGCTCCAGATCAACGCCGACCAGGACGCGCTCGCACTCATCGCCGCCTACTCCAGCGGAGATTGCCGCGCAGCCTACAACGCGCTCGAAATCGCCGCCCAGCTTGCCCTCAACCGCGCAGCCACCGGCGCAGCAGCAGGCATCGGCGCAGCAGGAACCATCGACCGTGCCCTCGCCGAAGACGCCCTCCAGCAGCGCGTCCTGCTCTACGACAAAACCGGCGAAGAGCACTACAACCTCATCTCCGCGCTCCACAAAAGCGTCCGCAACTCCGACCCAGACGCCGCACTCTACTGGCTCGCGCGCATGTTCGCCGCTGGCGAAGACCCCATGTATCTCGCCCGACGCGTCGTCCGCATGGCCGTCGAAGACATCGGCCTCGCCGCTCCCGAAGCACTCAACCTCTGCATCACCGCCCGCCAGACCATGGAGTTCCTCGGCTCCCCCGAGGGCGATCTCGCTCTCGCTCAGGCCGTCGTCTACCTCGCCCTCGCGCCCAAGTCAAACTCCGTCTACACCGCATACGCCGCCGTCCAACAGGACATCGAAGCCACCCGCCAGGAGCCTGTCCCGCTCCACCTGCGCAACGCCCCCACAAAATTGATGAAGCAGCTCGACTACGGCAAAGGCTACCGCTACGCCCACAACGAGCCAGACAAGGTCGCCGACATGGACTGCCTGCCCCCCTCGCTCGCCGACCACCGCTACTACCACCCGACGCAGGAAGGGCGCGAAAAACAGCTCGCCCACCGCCTCGAAGAGCTACGCCGCATCCGCAGCTCCAAACCTCCATCCTGACGCCTGCTTCCCACAGAATTTGCTCAAGGCCGTGCACGGCAGAGCCGACTTGCAGAGGAAGACAATTCTGTCTGAAGCCCGGAGCTGACTGGCTTG
>JAJZFR010000257.1 GCA_021805265.1 Acidobacteriota bacterium
GCGGCGGAGCGGTGGAAGCAGGCATCGCCGATTCTGGACCTCTCGCGGGATTGGGAGGTGAGCTTTGATGGAACCGATACGCATCGGACCATGGGTGGTCTGGAGTCGTGGACGGAGATTGCTGCAATGGAATACTTCTCCGGGCGCGCCGAGTATACGCGAGAGTTTCGCTTGGCGAATGTTGCGCCGGAGCATCGCTACCTGATCGATTTTGGCGAGGGAAAGCCGGAGCCGCTGCCCTCGCCCGCCGGGGAACACAATATGAAGGCATATCTGACGCCGCCGATTCGTGAAGCTGCCGAGGTGTATGTGAACGAGAAGCGAGTCGGTGTGCTGTGGCACCCGCCATGGCGGCTGGATATTACAGGCTATCTTGAGCCGGGCGAGAACCATCTGCGGGTGGTGGTGGGCAATACGGGGGTGAACGCGATGGCTGGTCAGACGCCGCCCGATTATCGGCTTCTGCGGCAGCGCTACGGGACGTTGTTTGTGCCTCAGGGGATGGACCATCTGTTGCCACTGCCGTCGGGAATTCTGGGGCCGGTGACGCTGATGGAGGCTTCGGCGGGGAAATAATCAGTCAGCGAAGCCTTTAACGATTACGTTGCTCAGGATCGAGCAACGCTGAGGTAAATCGTTTATTCGAGGGGATCAGGGCGCGTTGCGTGTGAACGAGCAGCGGCTGCGCAAAATATTTCAAATAAGAATTAAATTCCCTCTTGACTATCGTGTATTTAGCTCGTATTGTTTCGCACGTTGCATGAATTCAATTGGATTGCGTTGTAGCCTGGAAATCCCCCATGGAATTTCCGGCTTCCCAGGCGTCAAGCGGATTGAGTTTCGGGCAACAGCCAAGGATAAGTTCAGGAGGCCGGATATGAATAGATGGAAGATAAGCGTCGCCCTCATCCTGTTGATGGCAGCGGGCAGGAGCTACGGGCAGGCAGGCGCAACAGGGTCAGTCCTCGGCACAGTGACCGATACGTCGGGAGCCGTGGTGCCGGGAGTGCGCGTGACGGTAACGAACGTTGATACGAACGTTCCATTCCGAACCACAACAAGTTCCACTGGCGATTACCTTGCGCCAGTGCTCAACCCCGGTCATTATCGCGTGAGCGCGGAGCTGAAGGGGTTTCAACGGTCGGTGACTTCCCCGTTCACGCTGACGGTGGATCAAAAGTTTCGCGTCAACCTGAGCCTGAAGCCTGGTGAGGTGAGCGAGACGGTCGCCGTAACGGCGCAGGCGGTCTCGCTCGATACGGACAGCGAAGCGCTGTCGCAGCTTGTGAGCGAGAAGCAGGTGGAGCAGCTTCCGCTGAATGGCAGGAACTTCATGCAGTTGCTACTGCTGGGCGCGGGAGCCGTGACGGTGGGCGGCGAACAGGGCACGATGCGCCAGGGTGAAGGCAACGCGGTCAGCATCAACGGTGGACGCCCGGAGGGCAACAACTACACGCTGGATGGATTGATCAACACGGATCAGTCGCTGGTGACGCCTGCGGTGATCCTGTCGCAGGATGCGATCCAGGAGTTCAAGGTGGAGAGCGGCACGTACTCGGCGGAGTACGGCTTCAGCGCGAGCCAGATCAACCTGGTGAGCAAGGCTGGCACCAACCATCTTCACGGTTCCTTTTTTGAATTCAACCGTAATAACGCATACGATGCGAAGCCATTTTCAACGGCGGCGGACGCGTCGGTGCCGACCTCGAACCCGGTGTTGCGGCAGAATCAGTTTGGTTTTGTGCTGGATGGGCCGGTGTGGATTCCCAAGGTCTACAACGGCCACAACCGAACGTTCTTCATGGCGAACTATGAGGGCTGGCGAATTGACAACGGCCAGCGAGTGTATGAGAGTCTTCCCAATCCAGCAATGCTGGGCGGCGATTTCTCTGCGGAAGAGGATGCCAGTGGCGCGCCGCTGCCAGCGTATGGCTCACCGGCTTGCACTGCGCTGCTGAGCATCAATCAGAACTGCATGCCGGTCGATCCAACGACGGGACAGCCGTTCCCAGGGAACAAAATTCCGAGTGCAGATATTACCAACCGACTGGCTCAGGTGGCGATTCAGTACAACTACTTCCCAACGCCTACGCTTGCCAATCAGCCGGAGGGAACCAACAACTTCATCACCAACTTTGGCCTGCCGCTGAGCACGAACCAGCAGACGTACCGGCTGGATCAGACGCTGGGGAAATTCGGCACGATCTTTGCGCGCGGCACCTACTCGACCTACCAGAACAGCTCGCTGAATCAGGGTACGCTCACCTACGGTGTGCTGACCCAGTATGAGAAGCAGAAGAACTGGGAGGTATCGCACACCATCAGCATTGGTCAGGCAATGGTGAACAACTTCCGCTTTGGGTATCTGGATGCGCAGGCACCGCAGGGCGCGCCTGCTCCGTCGGCGGCGGCGGTGAGCGCGCTGGGAGAAACCGGAACGTTCCAGACCTTCGGGCCGTTGCAGCAAAGCTGGCCTAGTCTGGCGCTTTCGCAGTACACCACCACTGGCGGTCCCATCAATGCCTATACCGGATCGGACGCACCCGCGTGGGAGTTTGCCGATTCCTATACTTGGGTCAAGGGCCGACACACGATGGGCTTCGGCGTGGATTATCGCTCATGGCAGTTGATCCGCAACCTGGATGACGACTTTTATGGCGACTGGAGCTTTTCTGCTGCCAACGTGCTGACCAACAGCGCGGCTGGCTCCTGTAACACGGCGTCGGGTCTTTGCGGAACCGGTAACGCTGTCGCAGACATGATGCTCGGCTACTACAGTGGCTCGGCTGGCTATGTGCCTGGTCCGCTCAGCCCGACCACTCAGGCCGGCAACCCGCAGACGCACATCTTCAGCTACTTTGCTCCCTACGCAGAAGACGCGTGGAAGATCAACGAGAAGCTGACGATGAACATCGGTCTTCGCTGGGACTATCGTGCGGCGGCCTATGAAAAGC
>JAJZFR010000112.1 GCA_021805265.1 Acidobacteriota bacterium
CGGCTCCAGTTTCTTCCACTGCGCATCGCTCAAATCGCTCGGGTACATGACTCCAACCTATGCAACAAAGACACTCATGCCTATGACTTCCCTGATTCCTTCTCCAGTTTCTGGACAGGTTCTTAGAAGTGAACCCGGATGCGGACTACGAGAAGGAGCACTGACGGCGACTTACGATCAGGCGGGGCTGCACTTTCATCGGAGCGACCCGCTGGGCACGCGGCGTGTGCAGTTGAGCGGCAACCTGACCAGCAGCGACCAGACCAGTTCGGGCCAGACGCTGCCGCTCGGCCAGGCCGAACTCGACTGCCTCCCAAGCCAGCCTCCGGATTGCAGCGGACTCCCATCCACGCGCTCCCTTGGCTCAACCCTTGTTTTCCGGCGCCACTTTGCGCAGAATTATCCCCTGTTGGCGCAAGATGGTTCCATGCGGATTTTCTCGTCAAACTCGTCGCCGGAGCGAGCCTCGAATTTGCCTCGTTCGCTTCCCCGCAAAAATGACCCCCCCTTTTTGCGTACCTTTTGTTCGCCTTTTCCCAATAACAACATTATTATTAATCACTTATAAATCAAATTGTGCACTGTAAAGTGTGCAAATAACCCGAAATGCTCACTTTCGCGCATTGCCCCTGACACCCAAACAGGCATCCCGCAGAATACTCGTATGATGTTGATAAAAAAGGAATAGGCTCCAGGGCCTGTTACGGACGCGGTGAATCGACAGGCACCGAAACTGCTTTGGAACCTTGTTTCCGGCCCGGCTTGCCCACCGGCTTCGTCGCCGGCTTCCCATGGGATGACTCCGGCACATAGAGCGGCTTCAGCGTGGGAGGCACACGCATCGAGCCAGCGCTGCCAAAGCTGCCGCGTGGAACACCCGCCGGCGGCGCAAGCAGTGGCGGTGAAACCGCCTTCCCGTCCGGGTCAGTAAGCGAAGGCGCGGAGGATGCCCCGTGAAAATTCGTCGCCGGGGGAAGTGATCGCCCGGAATGACCGGATTGACCGGATTGACCAACATGCCCAACATGCCCAACGTAATACGCCGCCCCGGCCGCAAGGCAGAGCAGGGCCGCAGCCGCCGCGCCATAGCGGGGAAGCAAACCGGGAAGAAAGCCGGGACGGAAGCCGGGGAGCCAATCGCGCCAAGCCCTGGCGCTCGATCGGTTCGCCGGTTCCTGACCAAGCCGATCTTGACCAAGCCGGGCCTGACCAGGACATGCCTGTCGAAGCCGGTTTTGGATGCGTTCTTCGAGGCCAGAGGGTGGCTCAGCCCGCGCCAGCAGGCGCAGCGTCTGCTCAGCCTCTCCGCCACCAGGTTCCGCTGATGCCCCGGACCTGGGATGTGGTTTGCGCTGGAGGAATCGTTTCATTGCACACCCCGCGTATGGCTGAGCAGTGTCGCCATCAGGTTCCGCGCGCGAAACAGCCGCGAACGCACGCTCGACTCCGTGGTGCCAAGAACCTGTGCAATCTCGACGCTCGACAACTCTTCAAACGCCGACAGGATGAGGACACGCTGCTCCTTTTCCGGCAGTCGATCAATGGCGCGGAGTACGGTCGCGTGATGCTCGGCGCTGGCCACGCGCTGCTCGGCAGTCAATCCCTCGGCGGGCAGGATGCGCTCGAGATCGGCCACGTCTTCATTCTCCGGGCGAGCCTTGGTGCGACGTTTCTTGTCCAGCACCACATTCCACACAATCCGAACCAGCCAGACCCGCGCTTCGCGAATCTCCCGCAACGAATCGCGATGACGCAGCACTCGCAGATACGCCTCCTGAACCGCATCCTCGGCGTCGGCGGCGTTGCGCAGCACGGAGTAGGCAACACGATAGAGTGTCCCCGCGTGCTCTTCGACCATTGCCGCTATGAGCGCGGCATTGCCGTCCGCTTCTCCGAATTGTCCGCGCATGGACTTGGATTCCGTCTCCATCCAGCCTGGAATCGCCGCCGAACAGGTGCTCATATTCTATAAGGACGCGAGCGCTGCCAAATTCGCTCACGCACTCCGCCCTTCGCTTTCTCTTTTTCCCCGCACAAAAAATGGAAAGGCCCGCGCAATCGCGGGCCTTTCCAGATGCTCGTCAAGACCGGAGTCTTCCGGGGATTTGTCTCGATCAGTTCTGCGCGGGCAGCTTCTGCGCGGCAATCGACCCTGCTGCGCCTGCCTTGTCGGTGTCTTTGATCTTGGCCCACAGAGCCTTGGCTTCGCCGGTCCGTCCGTCGGTCGCGTAGAGATCGGCCAAAGCAAGCTCAGCGGAAAACGCCGGCAGCGCGGTGGTACCCTTGGCGGCCAGCGCCTGGTACAGTTCGATAGCCTGCGCATCGCGGCCCGTCTGGTGATATAGGCCCGCCAGTGCGAACTTCGACAGACTCGCCAGATTCGAGTTCCACGAGTCGGCTGCCGTCTTCAGCTCGGCTTCCGCTGCGGCGTTCTGCCCCATTGCCTCGTCGGTCAGCCCGGCGAAGTAGTGCGCCTTGGCGGCCTGCGGAAGACCTTTGTAGCTCGCGGCGATCTGGGTGAAGAGCTTGTTGGCCGCCTTGGCCCGGTCGGCCGAAGTGGCATAGACGCCATTCTCTGCGGGCGCGCCGGGCTGAGCCAGCGGAGCGCTGTAGATGTCGATTGCCTTGCCCAGCGCGACTTCAGCAGCCTGGGAGCGCTGGCTGTAAACCACCGCGGCGACAACCGCGAGCACCAGCAGCACTGCGCCCAGGATCGAGTAGCGAATGACGGTCGTGCGATGCTGGGTAATCCAGCCGACGCTGCCCTGCGTCGCCTGAACGAACTTATCCTGCTTGAGTGCGTGACGGGTTTGAGAGTCCACGTATTTCCTTCTGGATTTCCTTCTGGAGTCGAACTGATATTCAGTTTAACAGGCGCCGAAGAAGAGCGTCGATCGAGAGAGATTCGAGTCTGGCTTTTCTGGTCAACGCGCGAACTGGCAGGAAAAGCA
>JAJZFR010000133.1 GCA_021805265.1 Acidobacteriota bacterium
GTTGGCGGGCGATGCTGCCGGTTTTAGTGTTTCTGGCGCTTGCGATGGGCGCTTTGCCGGTGCGGGGATTTGCGGGGCAGGCTGGCGGGGATGAGGTGCAGGTGACGGATACGGGTTACCTGAACACACAGGGCTTCAGCGTGTTTCTGTATGACAGCACGTATCACCCGGTTTTTGTGGACCAGAAGAACACGGCGATGGAGATGATCCTGCACGGCCAGCGCATTGCCACGAACGGCGATGTGAGGCTGATGCCAACGCCGGAGCAATGGGATCTGGTGGCGACGCTGAAAGGGCGCCATGCCGACAAGGCGAAGAACCAGCTCTCGGCTGATCTTGCATTTCCGACCTTCGATCTGAGCTACACGCTGGTGGTTGAGGCGGAGCCGGGGGGTGTGAAGGTGAGTGTGAATCTGGACCAACCGCTGCCGCAGAGGCTGGTGGGGAGGGCGGGCTTCAATCTGGAGTTCCTGCCCTCGATCTACATGGGCAAGGCTTACCTGGTGAACGGGTCCAAGGCAGGGATTTTTCCGCGAACGCCGGACGATCCGATGGTCAAGGTTTTGCCGCTGGCCGATGAACCCAAGAAGGCCTATTACCTGGAGGACTGGGACAAGGCCAAGGGCTACACGCAGCCGCTGCCGTTCGCTGAGGGCAAGAGCATTACGCTGGGAGTGGACGACGCACTGGCGCGCGTCAATGTTCGATCGGATACCTCGGACCTGATGCTCTTCGATGGGCGGGACCGGGCACAGAATGGGTGGTTCGTGCTGCGTTCGCTGATTCCGGCGGGCAGGACGGCTGGCGCGATAGTGTGGCACATCCGGCCGGACGTGATTCCGAACTGGACGCGTCCGCCGATGATTGCACATAGCCAGGTGGGTTATGTGCCGGAGTTCTCGAAGGTAGCGGTGCTCGAGCTCGACCCGAAATATGACGCCCCGAAGACGGCGAGGGTGCTGCGGCTGATGGAGGATGGATCGTACAAGCCGGTGTTCGAGGGGCCGATCACGCCTTCGACGCCGTGGCTGCGCTATGTGTATTCAAAGTTCGACTTCACCCCGGTCAAGGACCCCGGCCTGTATGTGATCGAGTACGGAGGCGAGCGTACGGCTCCGTTCCCAATCTCGAAGGATGCTTACGCCAACATCTGGCAGGACAGCCTGGACCATCACCTTGCCGAGCAGATGGACCACGTATCGGTTCGCGAGGGCTACCGGATCTGGCATGGAGCGTCCCATCTTGATGATGGGCGGATGGCTCCGGTGGTAGGGGAGCAGTTCGATGGGTGGTATCAGGACAAGGCTACCGACGGCAAGTACAAGGGAGGGGATCACATTCCGGGGATGAACGTGGGTGGATGGTACGACGCGGGGGACTTCGATCTGGAGGAGCCGGCGCAACTGAGCGTCATCCAGAACCTTGCCCTGGCGTATCGCGCCTTCGATCTCAAGTACGACGAACTGACGGTGAACGAGGGGACGCGAGAGGTAGAGATGCACCGCCCGGATGGCGTGCCGGACGTGGTGGAAGAGGTCAAGCATGGGGCGCTGCTCATCCTGGCGCAGTACCACAATATCGGCCATGCAATTCGCGGCACGCACGAGCCGGATCTGCGCCAGTACACCCACCTGGGCGACGGCGCCTCGAAGACGGACGGTCGCATCTATGACGCGAAGCTGGGACCGAACGAGGTCAAGGGAGATTTCTCCGGCAGGCCGGATGACCGGTGGATCTTCACCACGGATAACGCCTTCTTTGAGTGGAATGCCATTGCAGCATTGGCTGCGGCGTCGGATGTGCTGAAAGGGTACGACGACGCCCTGGCGAAGGACTGTCTGGAGACGGCGATCCAGGCATGGAACGCGGAGAAGGCTCACCCGACGCCGTTCCCGGCGCGGGGCTTTGGCGGGGCGGCTCCGGCGAGCGGCGTACTGGCTGCATCGCAAGGGGCGGCATCCGGCAGTGCCAGCCACCGGAGCGGCAGTGGGAGCGCTCCGGCAAGTGCTGGCGGGGCGACTCCGCCAGCAGCGCCACCGGCTGGTTTTGGCCGCGGCGGCTTTGGCGCCGGGCTGGACTGGTCAGCGGCTTTGGAGTTGACCATTGCCACTCATGGTGCCGAGCCTTACAAATCCCGCCTGAAGGAGTTGTTCCCGCAGGTGATCACTCCGCAGCAGATGGACTTCCGCGGCTGGACAGCAGTCCGGGCACTGCCCTATCTGGATGCGAGCGCGAAGGAGCAAATGCGGGCAGCGGTGAAGACCTATATGGCAGGCCTGGACAAGCAGTTGGACGCGACGCCGTTCGGTGTTCCCCCGAGCCTGGGCACATGGGGCGGCTCGGGTGCCGTGGTGGACATGGCCATCCGGATGTACTTCCTGCACGAGGCGTTTCCGGATATGGTCAGCCGGAAATATACACTTCGAGCCGTCAATTACATTCTGGGGACGCACCCGGTCTCGAGCACCTCGTATGTGGCTGGCGTGGGTACGGTCTCGAAGCTGAAGACGTACAGCAACAACCGGGCGGACAACTCGTACATTCCGGGTGCCTTGATTCCGGGCTACATCATCATCAAGCCGGATTTTCCGGAGTGCATCGACGACTTCGGATTCCTGTGGTTCGAGGATGAAGCGGTTGTTGCCGGATCGGCGAGCTGGGTGGTGGCTGGGAATGCTGCGGAGGCACTGACGCGTGAGGTTGAGTGACGAGAGGCCCCAGGTCTGAAAATCCAGACCTGGGGCACCCGGGTTTGTTGAAGTTTCTTAGTGAACCCAGGTCTGAAAATCCGGGACCTGGGGCACCCGCCACCCGCACCCGGTTGGGAAGGAGCTGTCTCACGCGCAATTGGTGTGGCGCTCGCGATTGGTGTGGCACGGGGGAGAGATTTTCTGGTAGACTGATGATTCTGAGTGTTTCGCAGAAGAAATCCTGC
>JAJZFR010000399.1 GCA_021805265.1 Acidobacteriota bacterium
TCCCTACTGCAACGCCACGCGCTGGAGGCAGTGCGACACGCCCAGCAACGGTCGCGAAGCCGTCGATCGCAAGACCATCTCGCTCGAGCAGGAGCAGCTCGTCAAGCTCGTCTACGCCGCCAATCCCCGCACCGTTGAGGTACTTATCTCCAGCTTCCCCTACGCGATCGTCTGGAGCCAGCAAAACATTCCCGCCATCGTACACATGACCCAAAACAGCCAGGAACTGGGCCATGGCCTCGCTGACGTGCTTTTCGGAACATACTCGCCCGCCGGAAAACTCACCCAGACCTGGCCCACCGGCGACGATCAACTGCTGCCCATGATGGACTACGATCTGCTCCACGGACGCACCTATATGTACAGCAAGCTCAAGCCGCTCTATCCCTTCGGCTATGGCCTGAGTTACACCACCTTCCACTACGACTCGCTCGCCACCAGCGCTGCGCAGATGAACGCCGACGGCCAGGTTCAGGTCACTGTCTCCGTCACCAACACCGGCACCCGCGACAGCGACGAAATCGTCCAGCTTTACGTCGCCCACGAACACTCCGCCGTCTCGCGCCCACAGATCGAGCTGAAGGGCTTCCGGCGCGTTCATATCGCGGCTGGAAAATCAGCCGATGTCAAGCTCACAGTAAAAGCGCGTGACCTTGCTTACTGGGACGCAGCAGAGCACCTCTGGCGCGTGGAAAAGGAGCCCATCAAGCTCTTGGCTGGCGGCTCATCCGACACTCTGCCCGTGAGCGCAGTCGTCGAGGTCAGCAAAAGCGGCGAATACAAACCCTAAGGCATTTTCAAGGACGTCTTGGGACGGAACACTCGCTTTTGAGACCTGGGAAGACCCCCTCATAAAACCGGAAAACTAACCTTTACTTCTCGGAAAACCGCTCCCCGTAGTACCCGGTTCGATAACGAATCTCGTAGGTTTTGCCATCCCCCCGAGGAACAGTGATTTGAATGCGATGGAAACTCACCCCCGGCGCGGAAGAGGTCGGGTAATACCCGATCAGGTACTGTGTTCTCAAATCCTCCGACACCCGCGCAAATGCGCCTTTCAGCCCGCCTTGATCCACGTAGAAATACCTGCCGCCGGTCTGCTCTGCCAGCGTAATCAGCGCATGTTCGCCGCCCGTATCGCGTCCCGCGCTGGCCTCCACCGGCACATCGATCAGGCTGTACACCATCACCTCGCCGCGCAGCGCCTGCTCCAGCGCCTGCGCGTAGCTCACCGTATCGGCGGTATCGCCACCGTCAGACACCAGCACCAGCACCTTTCGCCCGTCGCGCCGAGCCAGGCTGCGCGAAGCGCGATCAATCGCCTCATACAACGCCGTCGCAGCGCCCATCTGAAGGTGATTCAGCCCGTTTTCAATCTCCTTCGCATGATTCGTAAACCCCACAACCTGATGAACCTCGGTCGCGAACTCAAGCAGGCTGATCTCATCCTCCGGCCTCACCAGGGCGCGGACAAAGTGCTTCGCTGCATCCCGCTCTTCATCGAGATCCTTGCGAACGCTCCCGCTTGTATCAATTGCCAGCACCAGATTCAGCGGCAGATCCGTCTGCCGCTCAAAGACTGCGATCCGCTGCGAAACACCATCCTCGGAAACCGCGAAATCCTCCCGCGAAAGGCCGCCCACCAGCGCTCCGTTCCCATCCGTCACGCTGGTAAACACATTCACCAGCTTCACTTCCACGCGGAGCGTCGGCGTTGGTTCCGCGCCAGCCTTCGACTCGCCACCTGTGGCCTGCCCCAGCAGCGTGAACGCCGATAGCGGCAGCGAGAGAACCACCCCCGCCACCAGGCATTTCCCGGCTCTCATGGTTTCCGCTCCGGGCTGGTCTCCGCAGCCGCTCGGTCGCCTTCCGAATACAAAGCAATCTCCGCCGGAAACGGCTCGCCATCGGCCCACACGGCGCCATCGCGAAACGTCTCCCGCTTCCAGATCGGAACCGTCTTCTTCAGCGTATCGATCGCCCACCGACACGCATCAAACGCCGCTCCCCGATGCGCCGAAGACACCACGATCAACACCGAACTCTCGCCAATCTCCAGCCTTCCCAGTCGATGCACGATCACCACCGACCGCACAGCAAATCGCTCCACCGCCTGCTCGGCCAGCGTCTTCAACTGCCGCACGGCCATCTCTTCATAAGCCTCGTAATCGAGATAGAGCGTCTCGCGGCCGCGCGTCTCATTCCGCACCACCCCGTCAAAGACCACCACCGCGCCATCGGCCCCATCCTTCGCCTCAGCCACCAGCCTCTCGCGCGGAATCTCCGCTCGGGTCAGATACGTCTTTGTAGTGGATTTCTCTGCCCCTGACCCGCCAGAAACCGGCGGCAGCAACCCAACAACATCCCCCTCGTGCAGCACACAATCCCCCTGCGCATACTCCGCGTTCACGCTCACCGCAATCTGCGACAGCAATCGCGCATCAAGGCCCTCTGGCTCAAGCTGTGCGCGCAGCGCGACCACCATATCCGCTACCGTCGCACCCTCCGGCAACTCCATCGTCAAATTGCCCAATGCGCTTTTTAGAATCCCGAACGGAAGCAGTTGTATTTGCATGATCCTGAAAAGAATACCTTGTCCATGGAAAAAACGTCTGTTCCTTCGCAACAAGCGCTCAGAGTGCCCCCCTCAGGCAATCCATAGATTTTGCATCCGCTCGCCTTCCGTGTATGCTAACGCCTAATTCGTAACCCATAGCGCGATACCGGGCAACCATGACCGATCCCAATCCAAACCGCATTGTCGGAACCTCGCCGCTTCGCAAAGAGGGCGCGGACAAATTGCGTGGACGCGCTCGATACATCGACGACCTGAAACCCGACGGCGCGTGGTTTGGAGCCACTCTCCGCAGTACCATTCCACGCGGCCGGATTGAATCCATCCACTTCGCAACCCACATCGACTGGAGCGAATTCG
>JAJZFR010000124.1 GCA_021805265.1 Acidobacteriota bacterium
GGGAGTTGTACTCCCGCTACGAAACGGCGCTGGTCACCAATGACGTGGCAACGCTGGTGGCCATGTTCTGGGATGCGCCCGAGGTCATGCGCTTCGGCGCGACGGAAAATCTCTACGGCAGCGACGAGCTTGAAGCCTTTCGCAAAAGCAGACCATCGGCAAATCTTGCCCGCAAAATCCTGCGCCTCGACATTGTCACCTTCGGGCGCGATTTCGCCAGCGTCACGCTCGAGTTCGAGCGCGCAACTGCTCGCGGGCTGGTACTGGGCAGGCAGAGTCAGCTATGGGTGCGATTCCCGCAGGGATGGAGAATCACCTCGGCTCATGTCTCGCTGCTGCCGTAATTCCGTTGGCGAAGTGCTGCTTCGCCATAAACCATCCGCACATCCCGCTATAAAAAAAATCAATCGCACAAAGAAAGTCCATCGAGAAATGTGAATTTTTCGTTGCATTTTTCAAACTCTCGCGTATTGTATTTTTAACCCCGCAGAACTTGCAGAGCGGTTCAGCCTCACGAGCACGACTCGTTTTATTTTCCTTTTTTTGACTCGCCTTCCGAGCGTGAGTCGGCGTATCTACCCCAAGGTTTTGAAGACTCTTCAACGCCCAGGGAAATCCCTATCTTTTTCGAGGTCATGCAATTGAATTTATCCGGAAATCTTCGTATTCATCTGTCTTTGGCGATACTGGTAATCGCTTCCACTCTCGGCGCCGGTTCTCTTCTTGCCCAACAAACGCTCGGCGGCATCGTCGGCGTGGTCACTGACAGCACGGGCGGCGTGATTCCGAATGCCACGGTAACCGCCACCGACGAACAGACCGGGCAGACGCGAACCGTCAAGTCCAACGGCTCCGGCCAGTACTCGCTGGTCAATCTGCCCATCGGCACCTATACCATCACCTATGACTCACCGGGCTTTGAGGCGCAGAAGACGCCGCACATCGGCGTCCAGGCCGAGCGCACAGCCACCGTCGATGCGAAGCTCAAGGTCGGCTCGCAGTCGGAGACGGTCGAGGTCGATGCCACGCCCCTGCTGAACGCCGTGGACACCACCAACGGCTACGTGCTCGACAGCGCTCAGATTGAGTCCGCGCCGCTGCCCACGGGAAGTTTCACCGGCCTGGCGATTCTCGCGACCGGCGTCAGCGCCGAGCTTTCCGGCGGCACCGGTGCCAACTCCGGCATGGGCAATCAGCCCATCTGGGCCAACGGACAGCGCGACACCTCGAACAGTTTTCTGCTGAACGGCATCGACGGCGCAAACCTCTTCAACGGCAAGAGCACCAGCCAGGTTTCTTCCGCGCGCGTGGTCAACAACACCGGCGTCGGCAACACCTCCGCAGGCGGCGTGATTCAGAGCAGCGCCTCGGTCTATCTGTCCATCGGCAACGCCATTCCCACGCCCGCTCCAGAGACCATTCAGGAGGTGCAGGTGAATGCATCGCTCTACGATGCATCGCAAGGCTCGACCTCGGGCGCGCACATTCAGATGACCACGAAATCCGGCACCAACACGCCCCACGGAAATCTGTACATTCACCGCGGGACGGGATGGATCAACGCCGCGCCGTTCTTCTTCAACCAGGACCCGGATATTCCGGCCAACCAGAAGGTTCCGCAACTCCATCGCTACACTGCGGGCGGCTCGCTCGGCGGCCCGATTCTCAAGGACAAGCTCTTCGGCTTCATCGGCTACCAGCATGTTCACGTCTCTGACCAGGAGATTGGCTACTCCTTCTTCTCCGTTCCGGTTGGGCTTACTGATGACCGCAGCGCGGCCGGGCTTGCCGCAGTCTCCAACAACGGATGGGCAAAGAACGGCGTGACCGCAGGCAACATCACCAACAGCGTGGGCGGCGGCGGCCTGGTTGCCCTCGCGCTCATGAACGAGCCTTCCCTGCCCGGCGAACCGGGCAACTATCTGGTGCCCAACCCGGTCAGTGTCGCCACCGTCACCCATCCCTACAACGTTTCGATTCCCGGTACGGGGCGCTTTACCGCAGACCAGTTGGTGAGCGATCTCGATTTCACGCCCAGCTCCAGCGACACGCTCTCGCTGCGCTACTACTATCAGCATGATCCGACGGTTGCCCCCTATGGCTACTCGAATGTTCCCGGCTTCGCCCAACACATGGACAACGGCAGCCAGGTGTTCACCATCAACAACACCAACGTGATCGGCTCCAGTCTGAGCGCCACGGAAAATCTCGGCATCCTGCGCGAGAAGATTTACAGCACCAACGAACAGCCGTTTTCTCCCGGCAGCGTCGGAGTCAATTCTCTCGGTTCGTCCTACTACTCCGGTGTTTCCATCGTGGATATTCTCGGCACCAACACTCCCGCAGGAACGCAGACACTGAGCATCGGTCCGGGATCGAGTCAAGGATCTTTGACCGGCGTCTTCCAGAACCGCATCATGCCTTCGGCGGACGCGATCTGGACCAAGGGCAAGCACACACTCTCTGCCGGAGGAAGCTGGGCCTATACGCAATTGAACAACCGCGATCGCAGGCCGGGAACCGCTGGCACCACCACCTCGGCGGATTTCAGCCAGTTCGTTCAGGGTCTGGTCACCACCAATGACGCGTTTCAGACCACCACCTTTCTCCAGGGCAATGGCAACCGCTATTACCGCGCCAATCAGGTCGGAATCTATCTCCAGGACAAATTTCAGATAACCTCCCATCTGAGTCTGACGGCTGGCCTGCGCTACGACTGGAACGGCGGCCTGACCGAGAAGTACGGACGCATCTTCAACTTCGATCCCACCCTCTACAACGCCGGCTCCGCCGACGATCCCAACAACCCGAATGGAACCATTGCCAACAATGGCTACGTCATCGCCCGGAACAGCCACGACACCACGCTGACCGGGCGGCAGTGGGGCATGGCGCCGCGCGTCGGCTTCGCCTACTCCCCGCC
>JAJZFR010000091.1 GCA_021805265.1 Acidobacteriota bacterium
TCGGAGCCTGCTCCGCTGCTCTATCTGGCGCCCTACGCGGCCACCGCCATGGGCGAGTTCTTCCGCGACTCGGGCCGTCACGCGCTGGTGATCTACGACGATCTCTCGAAGCACGCCATGGCCTACCGCGAAATCTCGCTGCTGCTGCGCCGTCCGCCGGGCCGCGAAGCCTATCCCGGCGATGTCTTCTATCTTCACTCACGGCTGCTCGAGCGCTCGTCGAAGATGAGCGACAAGAACGGCGGCGGCTCGCTGACCGCGCTGCCCATTGTCGAGACCCAGGCAGGCGACGTCTCGGCCTACATCCCGACCAACGTCATCTCGATCACCGACGGCCAGATTTTTCTCGAAACCGACCTCTTCAACTCGGGCATCCGTCCGGCGGTCAACGTCGGTCTTTCGGTCAGCCGCGTCGGCTTTTCTGCCGCCATCAAGGCGACCAAACAGGTTGGCTCGACGCTCAAGCTCGATCTCGCCCAGTACCGCGAGCTGGCCGCCTTTGCCCAGTTCGGCTCCGACCTCGACCCGCTCACCCAGAAGCAGTTGAGCCGCGGTCAGCGCCTCACCGAGCTGCTCAAACAGCCGCAGTTCCAGCCACTCACCTGGCAGCAGCAGGTGGTCGTGCTCTTCTCCGGCACCAAGGGCTATCTGGACCCGCTCGAGGTCTCCGAGATTCGCGCCTTCGAGGACGGCCTGCTCAGTTACCTGGCCTCGGCGCAGAGCGCGCTCATCGACGACCTGACCGCGAAGAAGCAGATTGACAAGGAGATTGAAGCCCGTCTCCACGAAGCGCTCAAGGAATACTCGGCAAACTTTCAGGCCAACAAGGCTGCGGTAGCAAAGTAAACTATGGCCAACGTACTCGATTTACGGCGACGCATCCGCAGTGTAAAAAGCACGCGGCAGATCACCAAGGCCATGAAGATGGTCTCGGCGGCCAAGCTGCGCCGCGCCCAGGATCGCGCCATGGCCGCACGCCCCTACGCCCAGCGCATCACCAGCGTATTGGCTTCGCTCGAGCGGCGCATCGAGGTGCTCGATCCCGAGACCGGCAACCTGCGCCATCCGCTCTTTGCCACGCGTCCGGAAAAGCGCGTCCTGCTGATTGTCGTCAGCGGCGAAAAGGGCTTTGCCGGCGCTTTCAATACCAACATCCTCAAGGCCGGTTTCCAATTTCTCGCCGCCAATGAGGACAAGGAGATCGACATCGAGGCCATCGGTCGCAAGGCGCGGGAACAGATGCGCCGCCGCTATCCGGCAGCCGTTTTTGTCGAGTCCACGGAAGAGAATCCCGCTGACGGCTCGCCGCTCACCCGTCGCGCGCGCAGCCGCAAAGCCCGCGTCGAGGTGACCGGCGACCATCCCGGACTGCTCGAAAAGCTCACGCACGATCAGGTGCAGTCGCTCGCCGACGACCTTATCGCCCGCTATGTTCACCAGGAGATCGACGCCTGCTACCTGGTCTACAACGAGTTCCAATCGGTCATCCAGCAGCGCATCGTGGTCGAGCGGCTGCTGCCTCTGATCGAGCCAGGCAAACATCAGGTCACTGAGGCCATCGAGCCAACCGCCGAGGAGCGCGAGCGCGCCGCCCAGGCCGCGACTTCTTCCGGCGTTTCGCTCACTCCCGAGGACTTCGCCGAAGCCGATGCCGAGGCGGCGAAATTCGGCACCGCCGAGGTGGACTACATCTACGAGCAGCCCGCACGCGAGCTGTACAACGGACTGCTCCCGCGCTACGTCGCCTCCATGCTCTTTCACGCGCTCGCCGAGTCCGTCGCCGCCGAGCACGCCGCGCGCATGACGGCCATGGACGCGGCCACCAACAACGCTTCCGACATGATCGACTCGCTCACGCTCTACATGAACCGCGTGCGCCAGGCGGCCATCACCAAGGAAATCATCGAAATCGTGAGCGGCGCTGCGGCGCTTTAGTCTCGCGGAAGGCAACTATGGCAAAGAATATTGGCAAAGTGATTCAGATCTCCGGACCGGCAGTGGATGTGCAGTTTGCAGAAGCAACCATGCCGCCCATCTACCAGGCGCTGCGTGTCACCAGCGAAGGCTTCACCGTTCCCACGCCCATTAACGTGGTCCTCGAGGTGCAGCAGCACCTCGGCGAAGGCCGCGTGCGCACCGTCGCCATGACCGCGACCGACGGCATGGTGCGCGGCATGAACGCCGAAGACCTGGGCGCGATGATTACCGCCCCCGTCGGGCGCGAGACGCTGGGCCGCGTGCTCAACGTGGTCGGCGAGCCGGTCGATGAACTCGGCCCCGTCGGCGAAAAGCTGCGCAAGCCCATCCATCGCGCGGCGCCCTCCTTCGAGGAGCAGTCCACCAGCGAAGAGATGTTCGAGACCGGCATCAAGGTCATCGACCTGATCCAGCCCTTTTTGAAGGGCGGCAAGATCGGCCTCTTCGGCGGTGCGGGCGTCGGCAAGACGGTCGTCATCATGGAACTGATCAACAACGTCGCCAAGAACCACGGCGGCTACTCGGTCTTCGCCGGCGTGGGCGAGCGAACCCGCGAGGGCAACGATCTGTGGCTCGAAATGTCCGAGTCCGGCGTCATCAAGCCCGGCGATCCGGCCAACTCGAAGGCCGCGCTGATCTATGGCCAGATGACCGAGCCACCCGGAGCGCGCCTGCGCGTGGCGCTCACCGCGCTCACCGTCGCCGAGCACTTCCGCGACGAAGAGGGAGCCGACACGCTTCTCTTCATCGACAACATCTTCCGCTTCACCCAGGCCGGCTCCGAGGTTTCTACCCTGCTCGGACGCATGCCCTCGGCCGTCGGTTACCAGCCCAACCTGGCCACCGAGATGGGCGAGCTGCAGGAGCGCATCACCTCCACGCGCAAAGGCTCCGTCACCTCCGTTCAGGCCGTCTACGTTCCGGCGGACGACTTGACCGACC
>JAJZFR010000436.1 GCA_021805265.1 Acidobacteriota bacterium
GGCTGCCCATGCTGGGGCACGGCCAGGTCGAGGGCTACGGGGAGCGCTACGGGATGGAGTTCAAGCAGGCGCGAATGGACGAATCCCCGAATCAGGGTCTCATCGACCGGCACATGCGCGAGATTGCCCCGCTGCTCAAGCGCCGACCGCTTTTCAGCGAAAGCACCGCCTTCGCGCTCTACGACTTTGTCACGGATTATGGCACGGTGGACGAGAACGTCTACGCCTACTCGAATCGGCTGGGGAACGAACGGGCGCTGGTGTTTTTCAACAATCGCTACGGGAATACACGGGGGTCCATTCACATTTCCTCCGAGGCGATGGACAAAAGCTCTGGCAGGCTGCGCCAGACGATTCTGGCCCATGCCCTCGGGCTGCCGCAAGACGGTGCCGTCATGGTGGCCTGGCGAGACTATGCCGGCGGGCTCGAGTTTCTGCGCCGTGCGACCGACTTCTACACCTACGGCCTGGCGATCGAGTTGCGGGGATTTCAGCACGCCGTCCTGCTGGATTGGCGGCTGCTTCGGGCAACGGCGGAAGCGCCCTGGGATACTCTCTGCGACGCACTCGAGGGTCGCGGCGTCCCGGACCTGAACCAGGCGCTCGCGCGCCTGCGCTTCCGTTCCGTGCACGAGGCGATGGCCGCTGCGGTGTCTCCGCAGAATCCGGACGCGCCAGCGGGAGCGAGCGACGACAAGGCGACCGGCAAAGCAATTGCCCGGTTCGTGAACGCGAGCCACGCGGTCTTTGCCGAGATGTACAAGGTTTGCGGCACGGAGCTTGAGGCCGGCTTTGCGACGGTTCTCGCCGAACGGCAAGCGGGTCATGGGAAGCACCGCCAAGGGGCAGGGTCAGTCGGTCCGACTTCAGCGAGCATCGAACCGGATCCGGACACGGAAAGCGCATCTGAAATCGAAGCACTGGCCCATCTGGACGGACCTGAGGCAATCTTCCCGATGGACCCGACAGGAGCGGAGACGGCTGCGGCGGCTTTCCCGGTTCTCTCCCTCTCGGCATCCCTGTCTGAGTCCGGAAGCGCTCACGAGCCTGCGGCTGAGAGCCTGGCGCAAGAGTATCTGGCCCATTGCGCGTCGCTCTTTGCGGCAGCCTTACGGCTGCCCGAGATCGAGAAGCAACTTGCGACCCTGGAGCAGTTCCACAGTAGGTATACCCAGCGGGAGTCGATATTCGCGCAGCTTTTCCTTAAGAAAAGCTGCACTTCGCAATACTGGCTCGGGCACAGTAACTGTGAAACTGCTCTAAGCCCTGTTGAGGCGCGTTTCACCCCGCCGGACGCGGGGTCAGGTTCGGCGCCCGTTTCGGGGCCTGCATCGGGGCATGCGTCAGCGTCAGCCTCGGGAGCTTTGCTGGCATGGATCGTGGTCGCTGGCATCCCCGTTCCGGCGCTGCACCCGTGGCTGTTTGACCACCTGTTGCTGCGCCCCGCTATGGCCGACATTTTCTCCGCCATGGGGGCCGAGGCTGAGGAATCCTGGCGACTCTCAGCGCGGGTCCGGATCCTGTTGCGCTGGCGTAGCCTTTC
The DNA here is from genome assembly GCA_021805265.1 of Acidobacteriota bacterium. GTDB lineage: Bacteria > Acidobacteriota > Terriglobia > Terriglobales > Acidobacteriaceae > Acidicapsa. The sequence continues at coordinate 1,544 of JAJZFR010000436.1, forward strand.
TGCGGTGAAACAGGCCGAGTTCTGGCTGGACCCGGACGTGCGCTGGCTGGCGGGCGTCAACCAGGCCGAGGGCGTCGATTACTTCCGCAAGGAGGGTCTGGAAGAGCTGACGGGCTGGCTCGCGTTGCCCGCCCTGGTCGATCTGGCGGCGGCAGAAGAGGCTCGCGGAGTTACTTCCGAAGCGTCTGCCAACCCAGCCGACGATGGCGCTGCCGGTGAGTCCAATCTCGATGCGGGTGGAATCATGGCCCAGCGGTCGCAGCTCGATTCCGCAGCAAAAGCGGCGGGCTATCGGCTCGAAGATTTTCTGGCGCAACCGACTCTCTAAGAACCTGTCCAGAAACTAAGTGGATCGTCGCAGGAGCAGGTGAGCGAAGGCGACGTGGATCATGGTTTCAGCCGATGTGTGGCGGAGTTCGTAGTCTTTGCTGAGTCTGCGCGACCAGTTGAGCCAGGCGAAGGTGCGTTCGACGATCCAGCGCTTGGGCAGCACCTTGAAGGTGTGTAACTCATTGCGTTTGACGATCTCCACGTCGTAGCCGAACATGTCTTTGGCCCAGTCGATGAGCTTGCCGGTGTAACCGCCATCGGCGAAGACCTTGGTGATCGAATCGAAGCGGCAGAACAGGCGCATGAGCACGGCGCGGGCGGCCACGCGGTCCTGAATGCCTGCTGAATGCACGATCACGGCCAGCAGGTTGCCTTCGGTGTCTACCGCGACGTGGCGCTTTCGCCCTTTGATTTTCTTGCCCGCATCGTAAGCAGGCGCGTTATAACCAGGCCGCCCCCTTTTAGCGCCGTCCTGGCAGACTGCGAATCGATAATGGCCACGCTGGGAGCGGCGTTTCGTCCCTTCGCCGAGCGCCCCTGCTCGCGCAGCGTCTTGCCGATCCGCTCCCACACTCCGCTGTCGCGCCACCAGCGAAAATGCTCATGCACGCTCTTCCACGGAGGAAAGTTGCTCGGCAACTGCCGCCACTGACAGCCCGTCTTCACCACGTAGAGCAGGCCATCCACGATCCGCCTCTGCTCATACTTCCGAGGCCGCCCGCCAGCATGTCGTCCAATCCGCGGCTCGTTCAGCAACGGCTCCAGTTTCTTCCACTGCGCATCGGTCAAATCGCTCGGGTACATGACTCCAACCTATGCAACAAAGACACTCATGCCTATGACTTCCATGATTCCTTCTCCAGTTTCTGGACAGGTTCTTAGGAGATCGAGGGGTAGCTGTTCCGTCTCTTCTCGATCAAGCCAACGGTCGTAATCCCGAGGATGCAGAATGACTGGCATTCGAGAATGGATCCGTGACATGAGCTCGTTTGCCTCCGTTGTCACGATGGCATACGACTGGAGCCAGTGGCCCTCTCCATCCTTCCAGGCATCCCAAATCCCTGCGAAGGCGAATAGGTTTCCGCTCGACAACTCAAAGGCATACGGCTGCTTTGGAGGCTTGCCCTCTTTCGGCCATTCATAAAACGCGTTTACTGGAATCAGGCAGCGTCGTTTTTTCATTGGTTCGCGCCAGGTGCGAGAGGTAGCGATTGTCTCCGCGCGAGCGTTGATGGTCGATAGCCCCTTAATCTCTTTCAAGTCTTTGGTGAAGAACGGGACGAGGCCCCAACGCGCCAGGATAAGTTCGCGATCTCCCGTTTCTCGGCTCTGGCGGATGATGGGCTGATGTGTGGTCGGCGCTACGTTGTAGTCTGCCGCAGGCATTGGTAGATATTCCGGAGTAGGACGAGCATGGAAATGCGCTGCAATCTTTTGTTTATCGCTTCGTCTTACATATCGTCCGCACATGCTTAAACCTCACCACAAAGCGCGCACATTTGCACATGAGTTGCGAACGCATCCCATTCCGGGATACCAGCGAACGCGGAATTCCGCAGGTCTCAAAAATCCTTTGGCTTCAGGAATGAGTAGTCCTGCGGGCGAGTCGCGGCGAAATGTTCCAACAGGGTGGTGCCAGCCTGGCACGGGAAGAAGACCTGCACGATTTGGGTCTTCCCGTGAGATCGCTTTGTTAGCCATCAACACCTCCTGGCAGCCGATTAGCGCCTCAGGTACATTCTGGCATATTCGCCTATTTTTCGCCTATACTCTACAGATGAAAGTTGCCGGAAACGATCGTCGAACGGATTGGCCGAAGCTAGGCCCCTCCATCATCATTGCAACTGCATTGATTGTGGTGATCCGTACTGCTAAATGGGCGGCGAAGGCCTCTGGCGACAGCCAGTTCTCGGATGTTGATGTGGAACTCGATAAAGAGGTGAGCTTCGCGGCTCGCATCAGCATTCATGTAATGCACGAACTGTTGCGGAAGCACGAAAGCCTCTTTCCGCAGCGAAATGTCCCAATCTACGAGGCGGGGTCGGATGAGGATAATCCCCCTTAGGTGGCACTCGGGTAGGTCTCTTCAGGCGGTTTTCTGCCGGGTTCACGCCTTATCCTGATGAAGAAGGTGCTTGAACGCAGCATCAAACCATTATGTGACGACCGAGTTCGACCAACCGGAGACACAAGGACTTTTGATGAACTCGCCGCCTGATAATCCGACCGAGGAAGTGCAGTGGGAGAGTGTTCACATTTGCCCCCGCTGTGGACACGCCCTAAACCTCGATGAAATTGATCTGAGGACGATTACGACAGGGATCGTGGAATGTCCAAAATGCCACTGGGAGGGCCGATAGAAATTCAAGTTGCTGATCTGAACGGGGATCGTGAAGCGCCAGACTAAGGCAGCGTTTCAAAGAGATCCCTTGTTCGAACGGCAAGTGCTTGGGCCAACTTGACGATGTTTTCCAAGGCTATGTTCCGCTCTCCGCGCTCCACACCGCCAACATAGTTGCGGTGAAGCCCGGCCCTCTCCGCAAGTTGCTCCTGCGAATAGCCGCGATCCTCCCGCAAGGATCGCACCGCTGTTCCGAAGACTGCCTTGACGGGAGCTTTAGCCACTCCCCAATGCTTGGCGTTTGACCACTATGAGTCTACACGCGATGAGTGTGATATGCTCCGATTCGTTGGGCAGCAGTCGCACGAAGTGAAGATTTTTCAAAATCAGATCATCTACCATTCCTGCTCTGCGTTATCGTGGTGCAGTACATACAGAAAACCTTGATCCAGTGCTCAGAACTCGCCGGTAAAGTCATCCGTGATTGCACCATCTACGACGATGGGAGCGACGGCCCGGAAGTGGTCATTGAATTCACGGACGACACTACATTTACGGTTTGTCTCAAGACCTCAGTATCGGTCGAGGCAAAATCGATCCGGGACGAAGGCGGACAGCCTCAGATTCTGAAGACGTACACCAACCCCGCACCTGCACGCCGGACGACGTAGGTCGTGAAAGTCATCGTTATACGGGAGAGTCGTACACGCGTAGCGCAGTGAAGCTTTCGCCTGAAAACGAGTTCTAGGCCATTCGTCTGACTGCCGTTAGAGATACGGATTGCACATCCTTCTTCGGCGGCGAGAGTTTACGCATGTAGGTTCGCACGAATTCGCTGACCAGCTTCGATTCGTTGTCTGCTCGCGAAACAAGATACGTCTTCAATTTGAGTCCCGGTTCCTCAAGTGGACGGACAGTCACTCCATTTCTCGCAAGGAGAAGTGCCCCTGTCTTTACAACAAAGGCAATACACTGTCCTGCCTCAACGAGGGGGAACGCCTCCTCGGGTGCTGTAATGTGTCTAATCTTTTTGGGAGCGATCTTTCTGTCTTGCGCCAAATGCAGCACGTGGTCGTACAGCGGAGGATGCAGTCTGCGCGCAAACAGTATCCAGCAGTAATTCGAAAGCGCTTCCAGCGTGACGGTCGGACCTGCTGCAAGTTTGTCCCTCCTGGACATCGCTATATAAAAAGGCAATTCCGCGATCTGAACTGTGGTCAGTAGCGGAGATTCTGGAGGTTCTGTGGCGATAGCCACGTCGAGTGCGCCGGCAAGAATCTCATCAATGAGTTCACAAGAATAGTGACTGCTGATCTCAATCCGTAGACGGGTATATAACGGCAGTTGAATGGAATCGAGCATAGAGATCAGGAACGGATCAGTGTAGGGAGATCGCCCAATATGCAGAGCAGTGTCTGCCTCTCGCACTGCCTCTTTAGCGGCCTGGAAAGCTCTCTCCGCATACATAATGGAAAGTTTCGCCTGCTCCAGATATGCACGACCCGCATAGTTGAGCACCACGGTCTTTCGGTCTCGATCAAAGAGGCGGACCCCGAGGGTGTCTTCCAACTCCTGTATGTTCTTGGTCAACTGAGGCTGGCTGATTCTCAGCCGCCTTGCGGCTTTCGTAAAGTGAAGAGTCTCGGCCAGAGCCATGGCGGAGTCCATAAACTTCGTTTCGTTTTGTGTCATGACTCACCCGCCTTGTCGCTCTACATGGAGCGGACAAACCGCCGCTGAAACATTGAGGGCCTAAGGCTGCCTCAAGCCAGACGGGGTAGTCCGCAAGGTGCCGTATTTGCTCGGACGCCGCGTGATGCTCATTTGGATACTTGCGTTGTTCACCCTCTGATTACTCCTCTGAATAACCGGTCCCTAATTGTGAATTGGACAGAAATAACGCGGTCAGGCAATCGTGAAGGTAATCGGCGCGAGTGAAAGAGAGCCCTGCCGAGTTGCGAGGTCAACAATGCTATCCGCTGCACAAGCAAGATCCGCTACCCCCACAACCCGTTCTGTCTTCGAGCCTCTCCTCGACCTACATGAAGCCGCCCTCGTCTTGGGAATGCACTGGAAGACCCTTGAGATCAAAGCGAGGCAACGGCAAGTTCCAGCGGTGAAAGTTGGAAAACGCTGGCGTTTCCGGCTGAGTTCGCTCAACAACTGGCTGGACGAAGGAATAAAATCGAATACAACCGATCGGGCCGCTGTGACTGGACAGGAGCAACATCCTTGAAGTTCACACGGCAACGTTTTCAACGCGGCACCCTGCGCAAAGTCGCGCGGGCCAACAATCAATGGGCTTGGGAATACCGCTACCAGGACCCCATAACCATGAAGAGAAAGTCTATTTTTCTAGGGCTTGACAAGTTTCCAACGCAGACCTCTGCGGAGCGTCATCTGGAAGCTTTCGTGCTGAAACTAAACGCAGAAAACCCGACTCTGGCCGTGTTGGAGCCGACCTTCGACGCAATTCTTGACCGGTTTATCGAGGACGAACGCATGATGGAAATCAAGCAAAGTCGCCCCGGCGAACACCTCAAGGACGGCCACCTGAGTTACTCGACGGTTATCTCCTACCTCAGCGTCATCAAGCGAGTTCGCGCGAAGTGGGGAACCACCCGCATCACGCGAATGAAGCCGATGCTGATTCAAGCTTGGCTCAGAGAATTGGAAGCCGCTCCTAAGACCAAAGGCAACATCAAGGCAGTCATGTATCGCCTTTACGAAAAGGCCATGCTGTGGGAGATGGTCGAGTGGCAGCGGAATCCGATGGAGTTCGTCGAAATCAAAGGCGTGAGCAAGCGGCAAAAGAGGCCGATCATTCTTACCGTCGAGCAGTATTACCAGATCCTCGCATTGCTGCCGGAGCCCTACCAGACCATGGTGGTTGTCGCCCAATGCACCGGCCTTCGTGCCGAAGAGGTTTTGGCGCTCGAATGGGAAGATATCGACTTCGAGAACCTCAGTATGAAGGTCGTCCGGGCGGTCGTTCATGGCCGCATCAAGACGGTGAAGACCGATTATTCCGAGGACGAACTGCCGCTTGATCCCGGCTTCGCCGAAGTCCTTCTCACATGGAAGCTCAGATTAGGGGCCGAATGCGAAGCGCAAAACGGGATTTCAACCCCATTTGTGGGGTTGGACCTAGTGTTTCCGAGCACCGCTACCGGCAGGCACTTCCACGCGGCTCCAGCACAGCAGGACTACATCCGTCCCGCTGGCTGCTGCCTGGTGAAATGCCCGAAGTGCGGCGCCGGAGCGGGCGTCTGGTGTCTTGAAGCTGGGAAAACGCCAAACGGGAAGCGTCTACCGCTGCATGATGAACGGTGGGAGGCCGCCGGGAAGTACGGAAGCGTAGGGTGGCACACCTTCCGCCATACCTATCGTTCCTGGCTGGATAGCACCTCAGCGCCTATCGGTGTGCAGCAGAAGCTCATGCGGCACGCGCAGGTTTCAACCACGATGAACGTGTACGGAAATGCCTTGATGACGGCCAAGCGGGAGGCCAACAGCAAGGTCGTAAAAATGGCATTGAGGAGCACTTAAGCCCATGCAAAAAACGCCACCACACTCGATAATTCCCAAAAGCGTTTTGGCAACCGCTGTTATTTGGGGTTATCTGGGGTTGACGTTTTCGCTAAATGGTTGCGGGGGTAGGATTTGAACCTACGACCTTTGGGTTATGAGCCCAACGAGCTACCGGGCTGCTCCACCCCGCAACTTGATAGTAACAAGGCAGGATTGGGTGGGTCAAACCCGTGCGCTGGCTGCCGGAATCTCGTCAGCGGACGGTGCTTCGGAATTCTCCGAGGATGGCGAGGTATTTCCTCGCGTTTTCCGTGATGGTCTCCGGGTAGCCGGTCTCGATGGCTCTCGCGTCCACCAATTCGCCGCCCACGCCCAGCGCGAGCGCTCCCGCTTCGAGGAACTCCCTGGCATTGGCCAGCGAAACGCCGCCGGTCGGGATCAGATCGATCTGCGGGAACGGAGCTTTGAGCGCTTTGAGGTACTTTGCGCCGCCCATGGCGCTCGCGGGAAAGACTTTGACCGCGTCGGCACCAGCCTGCCAGGCGGCGAGCACCTCGGTTGGGGTCAAGGCACCGGGAAAGACCGCTACGCTGTAGCGGCGGCAGATTTCCACGGTTGCCAGATTCAGCGCCGGGCTGACGATGAATTGCGCGCCAGCCAGCATTGCGGCGCGCGCGGTTTCCGCATCGAGCACGGTTCCGGCACCCACCAGAATGCTGTCGCCCTTCTCGGCGATCAGCCGCTCGATGACCGTGAGCGCTCCCGGCACAGTCATCGTCACTTCGAGCACGGTCACTCCGCCCGCATCGAGTGCGTGGGCAATAGCCAGCGCCTGTTCCGGGGAGTCGGCGCGGAGCACGGGCAGCAAGCCCACCGCGCGAATCGTCTCGATCACTTCGGATTTCGTCATCGCATTCCTCTCGTCTCTCTCACCTCAGCGCTGAACGCGCGCCGAACTGCCCTGCATCACGCGCTCCACCTCGGCCAGGCTGACCATGGTGGTGTCGCCGGGGGTGGTCATGGCGAGCGCTCCGTGGGCGCAGCCGCAATCGACTGCCCACTGCGCGCCTTTTCCGGCGAGAAATCCGTAGATCAGCCCCGAGGCAAAGGAGTCGCCGCCGCCCACGCGATCCAGAATCTCCAGTCCAGGCATGGGTCGCGCTTCATAAAATTCCCCGTCGCAGGAACAGATTGCGCCCCAGTCGTTGACCGTTGCCGTGCGGGCGTTGCGCAGCGTGGTGGCCACCACTTTGAAGTTGGGATATTTCGCAACGGCCTGGCGGATCATGGCCCGGAAATGGCTGGTATCGAGCGCGGATGTCTGCTGGTCCAGATTTTCAAGTCCCTCGATCTCGAACCCGAGCGCGGCGGTGAAATCCTCTTCATTGCCGAGCATTACATCCACCAGCGGAGCCAGTTCGCTGTTCACCTCGAGCGCGCGCTGCTTGCCGCCGATCGACTTCCACAGCGAGTCGCGATAGTTCAGGTCATAGGAGACGATCACCCCATGGCGACGGGCGGCTAGCATGGCCTCTCGGGCCACCAGCGGCGTCGATTCCGAGAGCGCGGCGAAGATTCCGCCGGTGTGGAACCACCGCGCACCAGGGCCGTTCTTGGAATCGAAGATTGCGTCCCAGTCGATCTCCCCAGGCTTCATCTGGGAGACGGCAGTGTGGCCGCGGTCCGAGAAGCCCAGCGCGGCGCGAATGCCAAAGCCGCGTTCCGTGAAGTTGAGGCCGTTCCTCACCGCGCGCCCCACCCCGTCGTAACGTCCCCAGCGCAGATGCTGCAAATCCACGCCGCCCTGCAGCATCAGGTCCTCAATCAGTCGGCCAATGGGATTGTCCGCCAGCGCGGTCACAATCGCCGTGCGAAGCCCAAAGCAGCGGCGCAGGCCGCGGGCAACGTTGTATTCGCCGCCGCCCTCCCAGGCATGGAAGCTTCGCGCGGTGCTGATGCGTCCCACACCTGGGTCGAGGCGGAGCATGACCTCGCCGAGCGAAACGAGATCAACCGCTGTCGCCGTGGCTGGCTTTATGGAAAGGGGATCGTTCACGATTTTTTGTCCTTATTGGTTCACGCCGCTGGCCAGGTAGCCGCCATCGACGGTCAGGATTTCTCCAGCGACGAAGGAAGCCGCGTCGGAAGCAAGATAGATAGCTGCGCCCACCAGTTCCTCGGTCCGCCCGAAGCGCCCGATGGGCGTACGCAATAGTATCTCCTGACCACGACCGGTACTGTCGAGCAGGCTGGCGTTCAAGTCCGTGCGAAACACTCCTGGCGCAATGGCGTTGACCAGAACGCCCCGCCGCGACCACTCGACGGCCAGAGACCTGGTCAGTGAGCCTACGGCGGCCTTGCTAGCGGCGTAAGCGGCTACCTCATAAAAAGCGACAAAGGTGGAAAGCGACGCGATGTTCACGATCCGTCCGTAACCGCGTTCGAGCATCGGCTCTCCGAAGACCTGGCAGGCGCGCAGAGTGCCCGTGAGGTTGGTTTCGAGGATGCGGTTCCAGTCGGTTTCGGGAAAGTCGAGCGTGGGCGCGCGCCGGGTAATGCCAGCGCAGTTGACCAGTATGTCCACCTTGCCAAACTCTGCCAGTACGCCATCCCTCAGCGCCAGCAGCGACCCGCGGTCGGTCACGTCCGAAGGGATCGAGAGCGTCCTGCGTCCGAGCGCTCTCAGAGCCGCTGCGGCGGCGGCCACCTGCTCGGCACCGCGCGACGAGGCAACCACATCCGCGCCCGCTCGAGCCAGACCCAGAGCCAGGGCATAGCCAATCCCCGAGGTTCCGCCCACCACCACGGCAGTCTTGCCCGTCAGGTCAAAGATGCTCATGAAGTTTTCGCCATTCGCCAAGTCATGGATACTGTCTTCCGACGCTGAGCAGCGCTTCTGAGAACCGCGTCCTGTCGCTCCGGCCCTGCTGCTCCAACTCTGCCGTGCCAGCCTGTTGTGCGCTGTCATTCACAGACTTTCACTCACCGAATGAATTGTAAACGCCATGGGGAAGCTGAGGAAATCGTGCGAGCCTTGGCGATTCCGGACCCCACCCACCTCGAAAGCGTCACAGTGGCGCAACATCGATGGAATTTAGCGCGCCGTCATTGCTGTTTGAGCGATTCGGCAGTGCTCGATCCGGATGCGCCAAAGGCGGGGATAAGCGCGATCAGGATTGCAGTCGCCATGCAGGCTGCGGCGGTTGGGGCCGTGATGCGCCAGGACCAGCGGAGTGTGCCCAGCCACTGGGCGGCCGTGGTGAGCGCGATGACACTCCACGCGGAGACGGCGATAAGGCCCGCAGCGAGCGCACATAGTATCGCCTGACGGAGGATGATGCGGCGTACATCCCAGGCCGAGGCTCCGAAGCAGACGCGGATTGCGAGTTCCTTGCGCTGAGAGTTTGCAGCGTGAGCGAGTACGCCATACAGGCCAAGATAGGCGATCAGGGCCAGCAGAAATGCGCCAGCGAGCGGCAGATAGAGTCGTACGCGCTGCTCCAGAAACGCAGCCCTCATGCGGTCATCGACGCGATAGTAGGTATCGACGCCCATGCCTGGCATGTGAATGTGTGCCTGACGCTGGACATAAGCGCTCATAGCCTGGGGCGCAGAAGTTCCCCTGGCGAGGATGTAGAGCGGCATGGTCATGCCGAAGACATTCTCCTTGAGCGGCAGATAGAGGGTCGGTTCCGGTGAGGTGCCAGGGCCAGCCATACGCATGTCGTCTGCGACACCGACAACCCTGGCAGTGAAGGTGAAACCATCGAAGTTCGGGTCGGAGACGCGCAGCGTATGCAGCAGAGGGTCCTGAGCGGGCCACAGTTCCCGAGCAAGGGCGCGGTTGACAACGATCTCCGTGACCTCATCGAGGAACTGATCGGGAGAAAATCCGCGCCCTCGGTAGATGGCTGTTCCCATGGTTTCAAAATAGCGTTGGGAAACGCCGCAGAACGGAAAGAAACGAGTGGGGGACACGCCCTGATCTGTGCCCTGATCGGTGAGTTGAACGCGTAAAGCGTGCATGGTTTGTCCATACGGCGCACAGGAAGCGGCGGCGATGGATTGTGTCTCTGGCAGTGCGGCAGGGGCTTCCTGGAGCAGACTTCGAGTAAGCGCCGCGTAGGGAAAATCGCCTTCCCCGCCGACGGAAAAAGAGATGCCCGCTTCCTTCGATGCCGGTCCCACCTCGATGGTGGTGAGGTGGTCGG
>JAJZFR010000353.1 GCA_021805265.1 Acidobacteriota bacterium
AGCTCACCCGTTGCAGGTACTTCGCCAGATCCGGCATCGCAAAGAACCACGGATTATGCGCGTTCAGCGCCGCAGCGGCATACATCCTCCAGCCCGGTTCCGCAGCCGACGGCGGCGAGTAGGGCCAGCCATGCCCGATAAGCTGGTTGATCCCCTGCAGAAAATGGAGGTCCGCCTCCGCCTTCATGTCCAGCGGCGTCGCACGAAACGCGGGCGAATCGAGCCACGTCCACGTCTCCGACGAGATAACCGGGTGATGATACAGATGCCCCGCTGAAGCCGCCCAGCGTGTATCGGAAAACTCGCGCCACATCTCGAACGTCGCCTTGCCTTCGCCCTCCGGCAGATCGACCAGTTCGTTGCTGGCCAGGTTCACCGGCGGATACCCGTAGGTCTGTGAGCGCAGCAGCGTATGGTGCGTGTGTGCCCACGCATCGAGCGGCTTCAGAAATCCATCGTCCGCAAGCTCCGTCAGCGTCCGCCCCCAGTCATGGCGAATCGCCGGAGTCTCCGGGCCAATATCCGCCACCAGAGCGAGCAGGTGTGGGCGCAGATCGTACCCTCGCCGACGAGCAAACTCGTCCAGCAGATTCCCTGTCCAGTCCGACCCATACACCTCCAGACTGTCGCTGAAAACTGCATACGGCGGATGCTCGCCAAAGGCCGAAAGCAGCTTGTCGCCCACCGCCTGGAGATGCGTCGCGGTCGCCTTCGGGTCGTAGTGATCCAGCACAAATCCATCCGCCCCAACCGATGGCCGCTTCACCGTCATCCCCGTGCGGCTAGCAAGGAACTCGACCAGTACGCGTGGCACCGCCGCCGCCGCAAAACGGTATCGGCCGGCAACGGGAGACATGATCGGCTGCGCATGACCAAGCTCCTCCGGCGCAGAATCCACTGGCACAAGATACGCCTCGATCAGCATCTCGCCTGCTTCCATCGAAGGCAACGGAGCCTCGGTTGCTCCCGCTGCAATCGCGATCCTTTCCACCCGCAGCTTGCCTGCCGCCTGGGTGATGGGAATTGCAGGGCCGCCAAACGGCCACCCGCTGCCCAGCGTAACGTCCACGCGCAGTCCAAGCCGTCGCGCTTCCTCCGCCGCAAAGCGCAGCGCCGCCAGATGTTCCGGCGAAAGAAACGGCGTGTTGTGAAAGCCGGTTGCCGGATCGTCCAGCGCCTGCGCGTAGAGATTCGCAATCTCCACCCCGCCAATCCCCGCCGCCTTCATCTGCCCGAGTTCCCGGCGGATCTCGTCCCTGGTCGCCGCCGGGCCAAACCACCACCACCGCATCATGATCCGGCTTGCATCCGGTGGCTCGGCGAAGCTGCGCCGCAGGGAATCGAGCGCATCCGGCGACGGTCTCGGGGGCTGGCTCCCAGCATTTACACCCAGGCACAACGCACAAAAGGCCAATCCGGTCGCCAAATTCCTTGCTCGTCCGCACCCCCAGGTCACAAATCGATTCATCGCTCGCATCATCTCCATAACTCCAGCAGAATAAGCTATCTACGCCAAATCCATCGCGCCCCTTGCAGCTCGGGACCCACTTTTTCCGCGAGATCAGTCTACCCCTTGAAATTCAAAGAGTGAACTTTTCTTCTTTCGAATCCTATATTTTTCGTGCTATGGTTTCATGCGCATCCGAATGCGTCGCCCCGCAGGTGCCAAAACCCGTGCTGACGATGCAGCCGACGGACAGGTTTTAATAAAAATCCACCCCACGTTGGGAATAACGCAGAGAGTGACTTCATGAAGAATTACAGCCTCAAATCCGCAACTTTGATTGCCTTCCTGCTGGGCGGCGTCACGCTTGCATGCCCTGTCTCAGCCCTCGCTCAGAACAGTACCCCAGGTCAGCCAACCGATCTCAAAAGCGGTTTCGAGCATCCACCGCAAAGCGCTCGTCCGCTCGTCTGGTGGCACTGGATGAACGGCAACATCACCCAGGACGGCATCAAACTCGATCTCGAGTGGATGCACCGCGTCGGCCTCGGCGGCTTCCAGACCTTCGATGCCGCCCTGTCCACGCCCCAGGTTGTCCCCGAGCGCCTCGTCTACATGACGCCGCCATGGAAGGCGGCCTTCGTCGACGCAACCCACATCGCCGACCAGTTCGGCATGGAGGAGGCCATCGCCGGCTCGCCTGGCTGGAGCGAATCCGGCGGCCCATGGGTTCCCGCATCCCAGGGCATGAAGAAGTATGTCTGGAGCGAGACCGTGGTCGAGGGCGGCCAGCCCTTCACTGGCAAACTCGCCGCGCCGCCCGCCAACACCGGAGCCTTTCAGAACATTGGCATCCGCGACTCGCTCGGCGCGCCGCCCGATGCCAAAAAGATTCCCAGCTTCTATGCCGACGCCGCAGTCATCGCCTATCGCCAGCCAGCGGGTGACGTCAGCATCGAGTCCCTTCACCCCACCATCACCACCAGCGGCGGCGCCCCCGACCTCGCCATGCTGACCGATGGCGACCTCGAAAAATCCACCGGAATCGCTATTCCCGCTGCCGGGGAAACGGCCTGGATCCAGTACGAATTCCAGCAGCCCACCACCCTCCGCGCCATTACCCTGGTCACCAAAGACCCGGATCGCATCGTTGCCATGATCTCAGGCATCACCGCCCCGGAAAAGACCCTCGAAGCCAGCGATGACGGAACCACCTTCCGCCTGGTCACCAAGCTGGTCAGCGACGGCGCGCCAGAGACCACAGTAGCCTTCCCTGAGACCACCGCGCGCTACTTCCGCGTCACCTTCAAACGCGTCCCGCCGCCGCCGCCACCCTCCTGGGCATCGGGGATCGATCCCAAATCCTTCGGCCTGCGCCTCGGCGAACCGCCCACCGAATACAAAATCGCCGAGCTCGTCCTACACCCCGGCGCGCGCGTCAATCATTTCGTCGAGAAGGCCGCCTTTGT
>JAJZFR010000058.1 GCA_021805265.1 Acidobacteriota bacterium
TCTCCCTGCCCGACGCCCACGATCTCGACGCCTTCGCCTTTCGCGAAATCCGTCCTCATGGAACCAGATTCTCCCTCATCGTCTACAACCTCTCGCTCACTGCCTCCCACACCATCCGGATTGCCGGTCCCGCACACCAGCAGCCAGCCGGAACCATTGCCTCCGAGCGCCTCTGGAACCCGGACCCAGCCGCCTCCAACGAGGATTCCGTCCACGTGAAACCGGAAATTATCCAGATAAAAAATGAAAATATCGAGTTGCCGCCCTGCTCCCTCACCACTTTCCAGTGGACGGAGTGAATCGTCCCCCACTCCATATGGTTACTAAACTATCCAAAGGTAACCAATTTATCGCGATAATAAAGTTACCAGAATAGTTACCTACGGTGCTCATGGCCGAGCGGCCTCCGCTTCCCGCCATGAAATGCCTCTGAAAAATAGGTATCTCATCCATCAGGCATGAAATACCTGATAACTATCCCACGAAGGTAACCATCAATAGCGCCGAAGGTAACCTATCGCGGTTACCTCGCCCGACCGGCTCGTCCACCCGCTCCGCAAGCTCCTGAAAAAGTAACTATTTAACCGTGTCCAAAGTGGCATGGAAAATCTCCGAACAGGGGATAGTGATTCATACCAAACAGCCATTGTTGCTCTAAGATGATGAAGTTAGATTGCATACATAAGATGTTTTCAAAAGGACGAACAGAGATGTAAGCCAACTGTTCCGAAACTTTGAAAGCAAGCGTCCCACGCCAAATCAAGTTAGCGAAGTGGCGGGACGCAAGGAGATGCAACCATGTCGAACCATGTGAACAACTCGAATCCTCCGGTTTCTGTCCTTGGTCTCCCGCTGTCGCGTGTAACGCTGGATGGCGCCGTCGAGCAGATTGACTCCATGCTCCAGGATGGCGGAGTGCACCAGGTGGCAACCGCCAATCTCGACTTCTGGCTCAACTCGACCAGTGACGAGCATCTCCACCGGATTCTTGCTGGCTGCGACATGGTTGTCGCCGACGGAATGCCCCTTGTCTGGGCCTCCAAGATGCTCGGCGAGCCGCTGCCCGAGCGGGTGACCGGTGTCGATCTGGTCCCGCGTCTGATGCAGTTGAGCGCACGCAAGGGATACAAGGTGTTCTTGCTGGGCGGTGCCGAGGGCGTTGGCGAGCGCGCCAAAGAGTTGTTCGAGCGCTGGTACCCCGGCGTGCAGATTTGCGGCGTCTACGCTCCCCCAGCCGCCGAACTCAACCAGATGGATCATGGTGAGATTCTTGCCCGCGTGGCCGCGGCAAAGCCTGACCTGCTTTTGGTCAGCATGGGAAATCCCAAGCAGGAGAAGTGGATATGGATGCACAAAAAGAGGCTCGGTGTACCGGTTTCCGTTGGTATTGGCGGGAGTCTGGACATGCTCCTGGGAGACTTGAACCGTGCCCCTCGCTGGATGCAGAGGATCGGCATGGAGTGGTTGATGCGCCTGGCACAGGAGCCACGACGGCTTGGGCCGCGTTATCTGCGGGATTTCATCGGCTTGACCAGCCGTTTGCCCATCGCTCTGGTCGCCTCGATGATGCAGGGGAAGAAAGTCACCACCCCCTCTTTCCAGTTGAAGGAGTCGCCTGAGGCATTACACTTGCATATCGATGGCGATCTCGACGCAACCCTCGCCGATGTGATCCAGAGCGCCGCCAAACGCGCCGTTACCGAAGGACGGATGCTTTATCTCCAGATGGAAAAGGTGCAGCGCATCACCGCTGCCGGGGCTGGACTCATGCTCGATTGTCGCCGTCAGTTGTTCAACGCCGGACTGGTCGTCTGCACTGCAGGAATGTCCCTGCGATTGAAGCTCCTGATGCACCACTGGTGCCTCAGCCCCTTGTTCAACGAGTATTCGCCCTATCGCAACTTCGCTAAGCATGGCGCGGCAAAGCCAGTGCTGAGCGCCACCAAGTAAAGCGCCGCATCGCGGGGGGTTGGACTTCTGCTGGCGCGCAACCGGGAATCGACGGATTTCACTCGGTTCCCATCAAGGACCAGCCAGGCGTGCCAGCAACCGAGTGGATCATCTTCATCCCGGCGATCCTCTGCCTTGCAGCCCTGTTGTTCGGCGGACTTCGCGTCGCCTTCCTTGGCGTCTATCTCCCCGCTCTGCTTCTGCTGCCAATGTACTTTTACGCGCGGCTCCCGCACCTGCCACCCCTCACATTTATTGACACTGCGGCCCTCCCTCTCATTGCCGTCCTGATGGCGCAGGGCCTGCGCGGCTGGCGCCTGCGCTGGATGGATGCACTCGTGCTCGCCTACACCTGGTCGGCGGGATACTCCGAGTGGACCAACAGCAGCATCTTCAACGGTGGCCTTCAGTTCTATGCCAAGCTGAGCGCGGTCGTTTTCCCCTACATGATGGGCCGACTGCTCATTGACCCTCCAGACACAGCCCCGGCCGACACAGCCCCTTCCGGCCAATCCCAGCCTATTCCCCCGCACCATCGCAAACAATTCGTGCAATGCCTGATCGGCCTGCTCACCTTTGTCGCCTTCACCAACCTCTATGACTTCTTCTCGGGATTCTCCAGCAGCCAGGCACTCTGGAAAAAATTCTTTCCGGATCAGCCCATCGAGTGGCCGCAGCAGATGCGTTGGGGATTCGGCAGAATCGAAGGCCCGTTCGCTCAGGCGATTCTGGCCGGAATGATCTTCCTGTGCGGCATCGCCTATTGCCTCTGGCTCTTGCGCGCCGATACCCGCTGGGGCGCGCGGCGGCTGGTCGCCGGGGTGCCGCTGACTCTGCGCAATATCACCCTCGCCGCTCTCCTCGCCGGCCTGCTCATGACCCAGTCCCGCGGGCCGTGGCTCGGAGCCATTGTCATGGGCGGGGTACTCTGGCTGGCCCAGGCGCACTCCCTGCGGCGAGCGGTTGCCCAGTTTCTGCTGGTCGCCGCCATCGCTGCCACTGTGGCCTTTGTCTATGGTTCGGAATATACCGCCGGCAGCAGGCTCCACGCTCAGAATGCCGAGCAGGAAGATGCCATTTACCGCCGCGAGTTGATCAAAAACTACCTCCCGATCTTCGAGCAAAGGCCCGTCTTTGGCTGGGGCATCACGACCTACCCAACCATCGACGGACAAAAATCGATCGATAACCAATACCTGTTTCTCGCCGTCACCCAGGGATTGGTCGGCCTCGGCATATTCACTGCTATCTGCCTCGCGAGCTGCGCCCGGCTCATGCGTCTGTTGCGCGCGCCGGTCACGCAGCACGACCGCTTCCTCCTCTTTGTTCATCTCGGCGTGCTCATCGGCTTGATGACCACCATCGCCACGGTGTATCTCGGCCAGCAGACGGAACTCATGCTCTTTCTCATCGTCGGCTGGGTCCAGGCCCT
The DNA here is from genome assembly GCA_021805265.1 of Acidobacteriota bacterium. GTDB lineage: Bacteria > Acidobacteriota > Terriglobia > Terriglobales > Acidobacteriaceae > Acidicapsa. The sequence continues at coordinate 3,383 of JAJZFR010000058.1, forward strand.
CGATGAACGGAAACTCGCTCGTGCCGCCGGCCTTTCTATCGATCAGGTACCGGTTATCCACAGATTTCAAAGCGTGTTGGGATAGGGGCAACCTTGCGGATAGTATTCTGGCTGGAATCCGGTTTAGCGTCGCTGATGGTGGCTGTGAGCCTCCCCTTGTTTCTCGATCTGCTTCTGGTCAGCGCGGGGAGTTTCTGGTCGTCCATGAGAACGCGAGTCCACCAATCCGGTCCAACCCTGAACCGCCCGCATTCGCGTCTCGCCATCGTCATCCCCGCCCATGACGAGCAATCTCTCATCGCCAGAACCATCCGCTCCGTACAGGCTGCCGACGCGCAGGGAAGCAATCGCGCCGAGCACGCCCCCTCGACAATCTACGTCGTCGCCCACAACTGCACCGACCAGACGGCCCAGGTCGCCGAGCACTGCGCGGCAACCGTTGTGAAACTCGACAGTCCCGGCGGTAAACCCGCTGCCTTGCGCGCCGGTTTTGCCCGTGCCCTCTCGGACGGTTGCCAGGCAGTCCTGATCCTCGACGCCGACTCCGTTGTCAGCCGCAATCTGATCCAGGCGGTGCAGGCTGCGCTGGCTGCGGGCGCAAGCGCCGCCCAGTGTCGTTACGAACAGCGCTGGCCCCTCGACAGCGAACCCACTCTCGCCCAGCGTCTGCGCGTCCTCGCCTTTCGCGGAATGAACGTTGTCCGCGGTCGCGGACGTGCCGCGCTCGGCTTCTCCGCCGGAATCTTCGGCAACGGATTCGTATTGACCGCTGAAACCCTGCGGCAGGTGCCGTATCGCGCCAACACCATCGCCGAAGACATCGAGTATCACGCTGCCCTCGTCGCCTCCGGACGCTCCGTCGCCTGGATTGAACAAGCACAGGTCATCGCTGAACTTGCCCCCACTGGCGAGGCCCGGAAAACCCAGCAAGCCCGCTGGGAGGGTGGCCGGTTGCGCGTCGCGCTGAGCGCCGCGCCCCGCTTGATCCGGCCTTCCCTGCGTGGCAGTCGGAGCAGCATCGAGGCTTTCCTCGCCGTCGCCAGCCTGCCTTTTTCCCTGGCAATCCTGGCCGTCCTCCTGTGCCTTGCCCTGCCTTTGCCCTGGGCCAGGCTTTACGCTTTCACCGCGCTCGCCATTGCCTGCTTCTACCTCGCCATGGCAGTCCACTCCGGCCCCAACCCACGCCGCGATTGGCTCGCGTTACTTGCCGCCCCCAACTTCCTGTTCCAGAAAATCGCTCTGATCCCACGCATCGCCCGGCAAGCCGGCAGCAAGGCCCTCTGGACGCGCACAGCACGAGAAAATTCGCCCTCGCTCCCAGCCAAACCAGACCAGATATCCAACCACAAACATAATCAGAAACCATAATGGACAGCGAAGAAACCAACCGGATGAAGGAAGCTGAAACGGCCACTTTTTCGCGGCCACCCCGCCTGCGTCACAACGTCTCCACGACCATCGTTGCGCGTCTGCTCTACATGGTCACGCGCGTCGGCATTCCCCCCTTTGTACTCGCGCGTATCGGCCTTGAAGCCTACGGCATCTGGACCACCATCTTCATCCTCGTCACTTACATCGGCCTGACCACCCTCGGCATCTCCAATGTCTATATCAAGTATGTCGCCGAGTTCCATGCGCGCAGGGAATACGACCGCGCCAACTCCCTCCTCTCCACCGGCCTGGCCATTACCGTGCCTCTCTGCTCCTCGATCTTTGCCACCATCTGGCTCGGCTGGCGCTGGGTGGCGCCGCTGCTCCATCTGCCGGCCTCCCATGCCGCCGATGGCAAGGAAGCCGTGCTCATCGTCGTGGGAATCTTCCTCTCTTCCATCGCGCTCAACGTCTTTTCCGATGCGCTCACCGGCGTTCAGGAGATTGCCGCCAACCAGTACTTCTGGACCATCAGTTTCGTCGCCGAGTTCATTCTCATTCTCATTCTCGTCGGCCACGGACGCGGCATCCGCGGCCTCGCCGAGGCTTATCTCGCCCGCACCGTTATCGAGGACGGCCTCAAGATGTGGTGGGCGCTCCGCAAGCTCACCTGGCTCCGACTCTCCTGGCGGCTGGCCAGTCGAGAATCCCTCCGCACCGTCATTCACTTTGGCGGCTTGGTTCAGTTTCAGAGCCTGCTCACCATCTGCCTCAACTCCATCGAGCGTGTCGCCGCGCTCATGCTGGTCAACGTCAGCGCCGCCGGTCTCATGGACCTCGCCAAGAAGTGGCCCCAGTCCCTGTCCAGTATCCCCACCGCTTTTTTCGCGGCCTTTCTGCCTGCCGCCTCTCATCTTGAAGCCTCGTCCGATCAGGAGTCGAGAGCCAGAAATCTGGCCGGATTCTATCTGCGCGGCGCCCGCTACTCCAATCTCGCCACCGCCTTTTTCTGCGCCATGATGGCCATGTGGTCCTATCCCGTCATGCATGTCTGGCTGGGGGCAAAGTTGCCCATGCCAGCCGTCCTCATTCCGCTCTTCGTCGCATTCAGCATCTCCATGCAGTTCCACATGCTTACCGGGCCGGGAACCTCCATCCTACGGGGCATTGGCAAAGTATGGGAGGAGTTCTACTATTCCATCCCCAACATCCTTTTCCTTGCCCTCACCCTCCCCCTTTCCTACCTATACTTGCATGCATGGACTACGCTCGGCATAGGCATCGCGGTGGCTTCGGCCACGGTCTGTTCCGCCTGTGTCCTGATGACGCGGGTGCTCTTTGCGCTGCGCGTTTCCCTCGTCGATTTCCTCCGCTTGGTGATTGCTCCCGGCCTGGTTCCATATTTCGCGTCGGCCGTGCTCGCCTGGCCTGTCTGGTGGGCCGTCATGCGGGTCAATCGCTGGACCGGCATCGCAGTCCTCATGACCGCCGGCCTCCTCTACAGCGCGCTCATCGTATCGTTGCTCGGAGCCTTTTTTCTCCGCGACCACGAGAAGGATCAGGCCCGCCGCCTCTGGCAACGCATCCTCCAACGGCGCGAGACTCCGCTCGCACAGGCGGGAGGCCTATGAAAGCCAACTCCTCCGCAGCCCGAAACCTCCCAACCCTGGCTTCCTCAAAGACATTTCTCGCTCTCGCGGGATTGTTTTTCTGCCTCGCGTTTTCCCCTTTCTCTTATCCTCAGAGCGCTCCCAAAAACCACGGGAATGCTCCCAAAGCGAATCCCGCCGTCGCTCCCATCGCACCCATCTCTCCCGACGCCGCGCTGCAATCCTTCGAGCCGCCCATCCAGACCGAATATCGCCTCGGCGATGGCGATGAACTCGACCTCGATGTTGCCGGAAGACCCGAGCTGCAGAAACACCTCATCGTCGGACCCGACGGCTCCATCACACTGCCCCTGATCGGTGAGATCAAACTCGACGGACTCACCCGCAAACAGGCCTCGGCTGCCATTGAAACCGAGCTGAAGAAGTTTTACATCGAGCCTGCCGTTACCGTCACCGTCACCCGATACACCGCCAATCGCGTCACCCTTCTCGGCGCGGTCCAACGTCCCGGCCTGCTCAGTTTTGACACCCAGCCCACGCTCCTCGGTGCCATTACCCGCGGCGGCGTAGTCACCGGCTCCACCGGCAAAGCTGCGGACATACCCGAGCGTTGCGCCATCTATCGCACGGAATCGCAGAACGGAGCCACTCAGATCCTCTGGGTCAACATCCGAAAGCTCGTCGAAAGCGGCAGCAACCTTGCCAACATGCGCCTTCAAACCGACGATGTCGTCTTCGTTCCCAGCCCCGATGAGCGCTATATCTCCGTTCTCGGCAGGGTCGCTCATCCCGGAGCCATTCCGCTTACCGATCAATCCACCATCGCCAGCCTCCTCGCTGCCGCAGGCGGCCTCTCGAACGAAGCCGGCGGCAATCCCAGGTTGCAGCTCTTCGACCCTGCGACAGGCAAAAAATCCGTCATCGCCTACCGCGATCTCCTGCGCGCCAACCCGCGCCAACAACCGCAACTCACCGCAGGCAGCATTCTGTATGTCCCCGAAAGCGGCATCGCAAAAGTCGGATACGTCTTGCAGCAATTTGCACCTTTAGCTGAAGTAGGAGCAATTCTGGTTCTCCCGTACCTGCCATGAGCGATTCAAACCAGACGAGGAACATCCCGGCGCACAGCACTCGCCAGCCTGTCCCCAACGGGCTATCGAATCTCTCCGCCCAGGACGAGCCGCTCATTCGCCTCAACATCCGCCGCGCCCTCCGCATGCGTGGCCGCTGGTTCTATGCCTTTTCCGCAATCGGATTGTTGCTTGCTGTCGCTCTGATCTTCGTCAAGCGTCCTCAGTTCACCGCCTCCACGCTGCTCTACGTCCAGCCCTCGCCGCCCCGCGTCCTGCCCAACGGCTCTTCCAACTGGCCCTACGATTTCTCCACCTACGAAATGAACATGCAGCAGCAGATCAACTCCTTCACCCGCCAGGATGTTCTCTCCGGCGCGGTCGAGAAGATGCGCGGAACCGGCTGGCAGTCAAGCCGCGAAAGCGACCGGGCCGCCGCCGACAGACTCTCCCACGCCTTCACCGCCGTCCGTGACGGAGACAGCTATCAGATTCAGATCAAAGCCCAGGCCGCCACTGCCGATCTCGCCGCGAAGCTCGCCAATGCAATCGCCCACAGCTTCCTCGAAAACGAACGCAAACAGGAAGATTACGGAACCTCCTCCAGGGTTCAACTCCTCCTGCAGGAACAGAAGCGCATCGAAAATCTCCTCGCCCAGGACCGCTCCGAACTCGAGGGCATCAACAAACGCATCGGCGTGGGGGCCATTACCGCCGATACCCAGGACCCCTTCGACCAGGATGTCTCTGACCTGCGCACGGAACTCGCCAAAGCCAGAAGCGACCACGACCTCGCCGAAGCGCGCCTGCTCTCCGAACAGAACGGCGCCTACTCCGCCGAGGAGGAAACTCAGGCCGAGGCCGATCCCGGCCTCATCAGCCTCAAGACCGGTCTCTATCAGCGTCGCAGCGTCTTGATCGCCCAAATGGCCGGTCTCACCGTAAACCATCCCCTCTACAAACAGGACACCATCGAGCTTCAGCAGCTCGACAAGACCATCGATGACGTCACCCGCCAGATTCAGGAAAAAATCAAGCAGCGCCTCGACCGCAAGCTCGAGGGAGACGTCGAGACCTCTGCCGAAACCGAGTCCCGGCTAAGCTCCGAGCTGGAAAAGGCATCCTCCCAGGCTGGCGACTCAACCCAGATGCTCCAGCGTGCCAGCGACCTCAACGCCGACATTGACCGGCTCCAGCACCGCTTCGGTGTCGTCGATGAGCAGGTCCACGATCAGGCCCTGCAGGACCAGGCTCCCAGCGGAGTTCATATCGCCGCCTACGCCGTTCCGCCGCTCCACGCCGATGCCTCGAAATCCCTCAAATACGGCGCTGCGATCCTGTCCGTCTTCATGCTCCTCGGGCTTGGGATCGCAGTCCTCGCCAATGGGCTCGACCCGCATGTTTACATCGCCGGAGACATCGAGCAGCTTCTCGGAGCCGCGCCCCTCGTCGTCATTCCCGATGCCGAGGAGGTTTCCGGCCACCTCTATCGCCAGTTCGCCTTGCGTGTGGCCGCCGCGCTTGAAGCCGTTCACGCCGCCGAGGGCCACAAACACGTCCTCATCGCCTCCGTCACTCACGATGTCGATACCGCTTCGCTCGCGCGCGAGGTCTGCGCCCAACTCGTCTCGCTCAACAAGCCATGGCGGCGCATGACTGCCTCTCCGGAAGGCGTGGCTACGGAAACCGATTTGCCACAGCTCTCGGCCTTCGAGCAGATTGCCAACGGTTTCTGTTCCGCAAATCAAACCGGCGATCCACGCTGCATCCTCGCCGATGCCGCTCCCTTGCTGCTCTCCGGCGAAACAGAATACCTGGCGCGCTTCAGCGATGTTTTTGTTCTCGTCGCGGCCTCCGGCAAAACCAGGCGCAGCGACCTCCAGGCCGCGGCCCGCCTGCTCGAACGCATGAACCTGCAAAAGGTCGCATTCCTGCTCACCGGCCTCCGCCGCGAACACGCGGATCGAAACCACGCCGCCCTGATCGCCGGAATGGAAGCCGCCGACGATCTCGCCGCCCAAACCAGACTCAGAAACGAGCGCCTCGTCGCCCGAAAGCCGCTCCGCACCGAGCCGGGGAAAGACGGGGAAATCGGATAACTCATGCCGTCGCTCATTGCACATCGTGAATCCCGCAGGGGCTGCTCCGGGGCGCTTCCGTGCGCGTAGCCATCTACCTCCATACCCTCTTCAACGGCGGCATCGAGCGCGTCATGTTCGATCTCGCCGCCGAGATGATGCGCCGCGGAATTGCTGTCGATTTCGTTGTCAACACGGTTCAGTATTCCCCCATGCTCGACCATCTTCCTCACGGCGCAACCCTCGTCAATCTGGACTGTCGCCGATTCTCGCATCGCCTCCCGCGCCTGCTCCGCTATCTGCGCGCTGCCCGCCCCGACGGCCTCCTCTCTGCCGGACATTTCTCGAACGAAATCGCCATCCTCGCCCGCATCTTCTCTCGCGCCGGAACACGATGCGTCGTCACCGAACACACAAATCTCCGAGCCGAATTGAAGACCCTCAACCGGCTCAGTCCGCGTCGGCTTGCCATTCCGCTCCTCTGCTCGCTCCTCTATCGCTTCGCGGATGCCATGGTTGCCGTCTCCGACGGGGTCCGTCTGGATTGCCAGCGTCTCTTTCGCCTCTCGCCCAGCCGCTGCCTCACCATTCGCAATCCGCTCGACTCCGCCGCCATCCGACTGAAAAGCCTCGAGCCTCTCGACCACCCCTGGCTCCGCCCCGGCCAGCCGCCCGTGGTTCTGGCCATCGGCAGGCTCGAACTCCAGAAAGATTTTCAAACCCTCCTCGACGCCTTCGACCTGCTCCGGCAACACATCGACGCGCGGCTCATCGTCCTCGGCGAAGGCTCCCAGCGCGCTGCGCTGCTCGATCAGGTCCACCATCTCCAACTCGATCTCTCAGTTACGTTTCCCGGCTTTGTCGCCAACCCGTATCCCTGGCTCCGGCTGGCCTCGGTTTTTTGTGTCTCCTCGCGCTGGGAGGGGTTGTCGGTATCCCTGCTCGAAGCGCTCACCCTCGGCACTCCTGCCGTTTCCACCGATTGCCCCAGCGGCCCGCGCGAGGTTTTACAGAATGGACAGTGGGGAACTCTCGTGCCCGTTGGTGATAGCCCCGCGCTCGCCGCCGCATTGCTCCGCGCCATCCATCAAGCCACGCCCCCGGTCAGCCAGCACGCCCTCGATTCCTACCGCGTCGATTCCGTCACCGACCGGTATCTGGCCCTGCTGCTGCCCGCCTCAACGTCGGTTCATGTCGGGGTGCTTTCCCAATGACCGCCTCAACCCTCCGCGTCTGCATCGTCGCTGAAAACGCCTCCTGGAAATTCGGGGGCGAGGCCGTTCTCCCGCTCCATTATTTCTCCCGCCTGCGCGCGCGCGGCATCGATGCCTGGCTGGTAACCCACGCCCGCACTCGACCCGAGCTCGATCAGGCATTCCCAGCCGACCGGGAACGAATCCTCTACATCGAAGACTCCTGGTTTTACCGCCTCGCCTATCGCAGCTCGCAGCTCCTCCCGCGAAGAATTGCTCTGGCTACCGTCAATCTCGCCAGCCTGGTCCTCAGCCAGGGTCAGCAGCGCCGCCAGATTCTCAAGCTGATCCGCCATCACGGCGTCAACCTCGTCCACCAGCCCATCCCCGTCTCGCCACGCCTGCCATCCCTCATGCGCCGCCTGGGAGCGCCCGTGCTCATCGGACCCATGAACGGCGGCATGGACTACCCTCCCGCCTTTCGCGCTGTCGAATCCCGCTGGACCCGCTGGGGTGTCGCGCTCGCGCGCAGTGCCTCCAACCTGGTCAATCAATCACTCCGCGGAAAGCCCGAAGCGCAGGTGCTCATGGTCGCCAACGAGCGCACCCACCGCGCGTTACCCAACCGACTGCGCGGGCAGGTACTTCGCCTCTCTGAAAACGGAGTCGATCTCAACATCTGGCAGCCCCGCCGGATGCCCATCCAACAGCAGACGGAAACCAGCGAATTCGTCTTCGTCGGACGCCTCATCGACCTCAAAGGTCTGGACATCGCCATCGAAGCGCTGCTGGAAATTCCCCACGCTCGTCTGCGCGTCATTGGCGACGGCCCCATGCGCGGCGCCTGGCAACAGCTCGCGGATTCCCTCGGTCTCTCCGACCGGGTCTGCTTTCAGGGATGGGCCTCTCAGGCGGAGTGCGCCGCCCTGCTGCGCTCCGCCGTTGCCATGGTGCTGCCCAGCTATTGCGAGTGCGGCGGCGCCGTCGTCCTCGAGGCCATGGCCGTCGCCATTCCCGTCATCGCCGTCAACTGGGGTGGTCCCGCTGATTACCTCGACAGCACTTGCGGCATCCTCATCGACCCAGAGAGTCGCGCCGCCATGGTCAGCGGATTTCGCCAGGCCATGCAGCGACTCCTCGCCTCGACCGAACTCCAGACCCGCCTGAGCATCGCCGCCAGAGCGCGCGTCGTCGCCCAATACGACTGGGAGCGCAAGAT
>JAJZFR010000326.1 GCA_021805265.1 Acidobacteriota bacterium
AAGCAAAGACGGTCACAGGCTGGTACGCGCCGATAGCGCATTGTTGAATGGCGGAGCTATGCTGGAGGCATCGCGGCTGGAGGCATCGCGCTGCGATAGATTTGCGTTGGCAAGGACGATCTGTTGCGTATTTCGATTTTCATTACCTGTTACAACGATGCTCTGTTTCCCGACACCGGCAAGGCTGTCGTGCGTGTGCTCGAGCGACTGGGGCACGAGGTCGAGTTTCTGAGCGACCAGACGTGCTGCGGACAGATGCACTGGAACACCGGTTATCTCCGCGAGGCGGTGCCGATTGTGCGCCACTTTGTGCGGGTGTTTCGCGATGCGGAAACGGTGGTGGTTCCTTCGTCCTCGTGCGTCGCGATGATGCGCGATCACTACCTGAAAGCTGCCGAGTTGGCGGAGGACGCGGTGCTGGCGGAGCAGGTGACAGCGCTGTTGCCCAGGGTCTTCGAGTTCTCTGAGTTTCTGGTGCGCCGGCTCGGCATCGAGGATGTGGGCGCGCGATTTACCCACAAGGTTGCGTATCATCCAAGCTGCCACTCGGAGCGCAGCCTGCACCTGGGCGACGCTCCGCAACGGCTGCTGCGGAGGGTACGCGGGCTGGACCTTGTGCCGCTGGGCAACAGCCAGGAGTGCTGCGGCTTTGGCGGCACGTTTGCGATCAAGAATGCCGATGTCTCTTCGGCGATGCTGGCGGACAAGGTGAGGCATGTGTTGAACAGCGGCGCGGAGGTGCTGACGGCGGTGGATAACAGTTGCCTGATGCACATCTACGGCTCGCTGCATCGCCAGCGAACGTTTGTGAGGACGGCGCATCTGGCGGAGATTCTGGCCTCTGGCGGCGAGGCGCGGAGGGATGGCGAGCCGGCCGATGAGCGCCACTTTGTTGCGGCTGGCCTGCGCGAGGCGGGAGGCAGACCATGAGCGCGCACAACGAAATCGGGCAAACGACAACAGCGGAGACGCAGTGGAATCGCCGCGATTTTCCTGAGGCTGCGCGAGTTGCGCTGGTCGCGCTGGTCGATGGAGCGGCACCCGACGCGGCCTCCGCAGAGTCGCGCTACGAGCATTCGCAGACGCGGAAGAATGTGCAGCACGCGACGAATGTGATCCAGGCGAAGCGAAACAGCGTGGTTGCAGAGCTTCCGGATTGGCAGGGTCTGCGCGATGCGGGAGCAGAGGTGCGCGCGCATACGCTGCGCCACCTGGACCACTATCTGCTGGAGTTCGAGGCCAACTGTACCCACGCGGGTGGGCAGGTTCACTGGGCCAGTGACGCTGCGGAGGCGCGGCGAATCGCGCTCGAAATCATCGAGCGTCACGGGGCAACCGAAGTGGTCAAAATCAAGACGATGACCTCGGAGGAGATTGGGCTGAATAACTTCCTCGAAGCCAACGGAGTGACCCCGGTCGAGACGGATCTGGCGGAGTTGATTGTGCAACTGGGCAAGGACAGGCCGTCGCATTTTGTGGCACCGGCCTTGCACAAGAGCCGGGGCCAGGTGAGGGATATTTTTGCGCGCGAGATGGACATGCCAGAGCTGAGCGACAGTCCGGAAGAGCTGGCAGGCGCGGCGCGAAGCCATCTGCGGCGGAAGTTTCTCGATACAAAAGTAGCTGTCTCGGGGGCAAACTTTCTCATCGCCGACACGGGCGGGGTGTGTATTGTGGAGTCCGAAGGCAATGGTCGAATGTGTTTGACGCTGCCCGAAGTCCTGATCTCCTTCGTGGGGATTGAAAAGGTGATTCCGAGCTTCCGCGATCTGGAGATTTTTCTCCAGACCCTGCCGCGCTCGGCTACCGGCGAGCGGATGAATCCCTATAACTCGACGTGGTGCGGAGTGCATGCCGGGGACGGCCCGCGCGAGTTTCACGTAATCCTGCTGGATAATGGGCGCAGCCCGATTCTGGCCGACAAGGAGGCGCGGCAGACGTTGCAGTGCATCCGCTGCGCGGCGTGTCTGAATGCGTGCCCGGTGTATCACCAGACGGGCGGCCACGCCTATGAGTCAGTCTATGCGGGGCCGATCGGTGCGATTCTGACGCCGCAACTGCACTCGATGGAGGCTGCGCGCTCGCTGCCTTACGCATCGTCCTTGTGCGGGGCCTGCTACGAAGTCTGCCCGGTGAAGATCAATATTCCCGAGGTGCTGATTCACCTGCGCGGGAAGGTTGTCGCGCAGGATCAGGCGACAGTTTCCGGCAGGCTGGGCCAGTGGAATCTGGGCATGCAGGCGGCGGCGTTCTTGTTTGAAAAAGGCAGCCGGTTGAGCGCCGCGGTTCACGCGGGGCAGTTCGCGCAAAAGGTGCTGGTGTCAAAGAACGGATTCATCGAGTGGCTGCCGGGGATGCTGGGCGGATGGACGCGGACGCGCGACCTGAAGGCTCTGCCTGCGGAGTCGTTTCGCGACTGGTGGGCGCGGGAAAAACGCAAGCCCCACGTGGCTGAGAAAGAGAAGGAATCGCGATGACGGATAGGATGACGGATGGGATGGCCACGCGGATCGATCATCGGGCCCGCGTCCTCGCGAGTATCCGTGCCTCGCTGGTCGCAGCGCATTCTGCCGAGACGATTGTGGCGGAGTACGCGGCGATCGAGCGCGGCTATCGCGTCGGTACGGAGCTGTCGCAGGCGGCGATTGTGGAGCGCTTCGAGGATCGACTGCGCGAGTACGAGGCGGGCGTTTACCAGGTGCCGAGAGCGAGCGAAATTGCGTCCGGGATCGGAACGATTTTGCGCACGCGCGGCAAGAGCGGACTGGCGATTCCGGGTGGCATACCCGCGGAATGGCTGCCCGCTGAATTTACCTTTGAAGACGCATCGGAGTACGATGCGGCGGCGCTGGATCGCTCGCCCGGCGTGTTGACGGGCAGCACGGTTGCGATTGCCGAGACGGGCACGAT
>JAJZFR010000434.1:0-1599 GCA_021805265.1 Acidobacteriota bacterium
GGATTCTGGGCCTGTTGCGGGGCCAGCTTCGGGGCCGTCTTCGCGGTTTGTTGCGCAGGGGATGGAAGGACGACGGCCAGAGCGAGCAGGAGCAGCGCCGGCATGGGGCAGGAGGCCAACCAGCGTAGTAGCGGCGCCGGAGACTTTCCGGGGGAAATGGCTCGGTGTCGGGAGATGGGTAAAAACATCGTGAACTTCACTTTAATGCAGTCGGAGGCGGGAACCAATGGAAGAGTGACGAAAGGGGCAAAAGATTGCGGCAGGGAGACGGGGATGGGGTCGAGTGGGTGGGCGAAATTGTGGCGGGATGGAAAATGGCTTCGACGAACGGATGCAATTGGGCGCATACTATCGTCATCAGGGTGTGCGGGGTGGCCGGAGTGGCTGCTGGAAGGGAGCCGAGATGACCGAGCGGGTGAAGCAGGAGAACTTCAAGCAGAAGCGTTTCGGACTGGTTTGCCTTGTGGCCTGTTGCGGTGTGGCGCTGGGCGCGGCGGCGCTGGGGCAAAGCGGACAGGTGCCTGGGCCGGCAACGACAGCCAGCCAGACGCCGGCAACCGCGCCCGCGAGCGCGGGGGAGCAGCAGCCGACCTCGACGCCACCGCTGCCTGCCCAGGACAGCAGCAAGCACTCGAAGAAGGATGACGCGAAGGCAAAAAAAGACGCGAAGGTGGCTGCGGCCAACCAGCCGATCCAACTGGTCGAGCCGGGCAGCGACATTGTGAAGACGAAGCCGGGCAGTATTGAAGACGTGAATGCGGTGGGCAACCGCAACATCGGCGGGCGCGGGCTCGGCAACTGGTACTCGACCGACTGGGAGATCCGCATGGGTCACCAGTACTCGGCGGAGATCGACAAGAGCGCGAAGTTCATCACAGACCCGGTGGTGACCGAGTATGTGAACCGGATCGGTCAGAACATTGTGAAGAACTCGGACGCGAAGGTTCCGTTCACCATCAAGGTGATCGATTCGGACGAGATCAACGCGTTTGCGCTGCCGGGGGGATTTTTTTATGTGAATTCGGGCCTGATCCTGAACGCGGACGAAGAGTCGGAACTGGCCGGGGTGATGGCGCACGAGATTGCCCACGTGGCGGCGCACCACGCGGCGCGCGAGATGACGCGGATGAACTACGCGCAGATCGGGACGGTGCCGCTGATCTTTCTGGGCGGGATGACGGGCTACGAGTTGTATGAGGCATCGTCGATCGCGGTGCCGATGACGTTCCTGCATTTTTCGCGCGAGTTCGAGACCCAGGCGGATTTTCTGGGCATCGAGTACATGTATCGTGCGGGCTACGATCCGCAGGCGTTTGTAGCGTTCTTCGAGAAGATCCAGGCGCTCGAGAAGCGCAAGCCGGGGATCATCTCGAAGGCGTTTTCGGATCATCCGCAGACGCCGGATCGGATCGAGCATTCGCAGGCCGAGATAGCGCAGTACCTGCCCGCGAAGCTGGATTATCTGGTGACGACGTCGGAGTTCGACGATGTGAAGTCGCGGCTGGCGCGGATCGAAAACAAGCGTCGGCTGCGGGACCCGAAGAACCTGAAGCAGCCGTCACTGCGCAAGGCGAGCGCGCCCTCGGGCAGTGGTCAGCC
>JAJZFR010000434.1:1699-11908 GCA_021805265.1 Acidobacteriota bacterium
CAGCCCGGCAATGCGCCCCCGACCACGGGCGATGACCAGCCGACGCTCGAACGAAGGCCGGACGATACCAGCAGCAGTGGCGGGAACAACTCGGGCAGCAACTGAGAGCGGCAACAGTCGATTACCCCGACCGTCGCCCTGGTCATCGACTGTTTTTCTGTTTCCCCCGCTGGTTTATGATGACAGGAACAGCCACCCGGCGAGGCGCTGGCTGAGGGGACGAAATTTCAGGCTGGAGCGGACTATGAAACGAATTCTGACCATCTCCGCAGTCATGATCTTCATCCTGGTGTTGAGCAAGCTGGCGAGCAAGGCACCCGCCGCGCCCGCGCCAGGGGTAGCATTTGCGCTCAAGGCGCAGAAGGTGGTGGCCTGTTCGCCGACCGAGATTGTGCTGGTGGACAGTCATCATACGGCGACGCGGCTGGACATTGACGGCAGTTGGCCGGACTGCTCGGAGTTCGAGAAGAACGATGTGATCGATTTTTACCTGTCGCGAGGCGACAAGACGCACTTTGTGTCGATGGAGCGAACTGCCTGGTGGCGCAAGGCGATGTAGGCTGTGACGGGCGCTCCGGGCCGGGGAGTCAACAGCCGTTTTTGCAGCGGGCGACAATGGCGGCGTGGAGGCGCTCTCGGACCGAGGCGGGAAGTTCGTAAACCTCGTGGGAGCGATAGATTTCGATGGTCTTGCGGGTGGTGTTGAGGGTCACTTCGCAGTGTTCGCAGCCCTTGAGGTGATCCTGAAGCTGGGCGCGGGTTTCGGCAGAGATCGTGTCGTCGATCAGCTCATCGAGCAACGCGAGAAATTCTGTGCAGGTCACTTTTCACCAGCCTTTTTGTTGCGGAAGTATCGGCTCAAGCGTTCGCGAAGCTGAAGTCGTGCGCGGAGAAGCCTGGACTTGACGGCGGGAATGCTGAGGCCGAGCGTTTCAGCGGTCTCCTCGGTCGAGAGTCCATCGACATCGCGCAGGACAAAGACGACGCGGAAGCCGTGGGGCAGCCCCTGGATGGTTTTGCGGAGAATTGCGGCCAGCTCGGTCTGGCTGTAGTTCTGCTCGGGATTGGGGCTCCAGTCGGCGAGGTCGCGGGGCACGCTGCCGTCGGCTGTTTCGATATCTTCATCGATGGAGACCATCTTTCCGGTGCGTCGTTTGCGCAGCCGCATGAGGGATTCATTGACGGCGATGCGCACCAGCCAGGTATAGAACTTGCTGTTTCCCTGGAACTGGCTGAGTTTTTCGTAGGCCTTGAGAAAAGCATCCTGAACGACATCCTGAGCGTCTTCGCGGTTCTGGGTGATGTGCTGCGCGATGCGGAAGATCTGTCGGTCATATTTCTGGATCAGGGTCTCGAAGGCTCGAACATCCCCGGCAAGCGCGCTCGCGACCAGCGCGACGTCGGGGTGTGGCTCGTCTTCACCTGTTACTTGGATGGTCGCCATTCCGGTTGGATGCGAAAAAAATCCGCTGCCTTTCGCGAAACTGTGGTTACAGCCTCAAGGATCAGTCTAACGGAGCGGGTGGCGGGTGGCCAGCGTTCGGGGAACGATTCGGGACAGGCGGCCCGGCGCGGAGAGTGGGAAAGCGGTTCTTTTTCCGTAACCGGGCTGGTTCTTTGGGAATGGAGGATGCCCATTGGCGGGCGATTCGTCTTAGAGTGGAGCTATGAGTATCTTTCGGCAGCATCGACAGCATCGAGAGCATCGACAGCATCGCCGCGGCGCGATCAGGGCGGCCGGCGTCTCTTGCCTGATGGTGTGCCTGATGGCGATCGGGAGCGCTGTTGCAGGGGAGCCTTGGAGCGTACATGCAGCGTCGGGCGCAGTAGCGGCTCCGGCGGCCGGGGCAGGCACGCAGCACAGAAAAGCATCCGGCAAGAAGAAACGGCATCACGTTTCCGCGCGGCAGACGCTGCATTTTCACCAGGCCTTTGTGGCCTCGAAGGAGCTGCGTCCGATGGCGCAGCAACTGGTGGCGACGCGGACGCCGGCAGCCTTTGCGGGAGTGGCGAGCTACGCCCATCGACAGACCGGGGAAGCGGCGTCCACAGCGTATCTTTCGCTGGGGTACGCGTATCTGTTGGAGGGCCATTATGGGGAGGCGGTGGCCAACCTGAAAGCGGCACGGGCGGCGGGCGACGCGCTGGCCGATTATGACGAGTTTCTGGAGGCCAAGGCCGAGCACCTGAACGGCAACGATGCGGCGGCGGCGGAGCTGCTGGCAGGGTTTGCGGAGCGGAATCCGGACAGTATTTTCGATGTTCAGGTGCCGGAGCTGGAGGCGCAGGTTTTGCTGGCGCGTTCGGACGTGGCGGGAGCGCAGCGGGCGCTGGCGGCGGCTCCGGAGTCGGCGGGGCGTGTGGGGTACCAACTGGCGCAGGCTGAGGTGGCGCAGGCGCTGGGAGAGAACGACCAGGCCGCGGCGCTCTATCGGCGAGTTCTGTTGAACCGTCCGCTGAGCGCCGAGGCGCAGACGGCGCGGTCGCGGCTGACCTCGCTGGGGCTCGAGTCCTTGCTGACTCAAGGCGACCTGCGGACGCTGGCTGACGCCTATTACAAGGCCGGGCGCTACGATGAGGCAGGCGAGCAGTACCGTGCGCTGGCGCGAAAAAGCGGCCCGGAATCGGGCGCGCGAAACGAGTATGAGGTAGCCGCAGCGGCCTGTGACCTGAAGCTGAAGCGGCTGACGCGCGGCGCGGCCGAAGCGCTGCCCTCGGGCACGGACGAAGCCGGCGCGAGGCGGCTCTACCTGCTGATGGAGCTGGCGCGGGACCGCGACGACGAGGCCGGCCAGCAGGCGGATGTGGACCAGCTTCGTGAGCATTTCGCGCACAGCCCATGGCTGGCGGAAGCACTGTTTTCGAGCGGAAACATGTACCTGTTGAAGCGCGACTATGGTCAGGCGACGGCGTACTACACCGAGCTTGCGGAGAGTTTTCCGGCCAGCGAGCATGCTGCGGCGGCGCACTGGCGCGCCGGGTGGCTGAGCTATCGGCAGGGGCTTTATACGCCGGCGGAGCATCTTTTCGAGGAGCAGATACGGCTGTATCCGGGGGCGCAGGAGACGGTGAGCGCGCTCTACTGGCGGGCGCGGGTGCTCGAGGATGAGGACCACAAGCCGGCGCTGGCGGCGGAGCACTACCGGACGCTGGTGAGCGCGTATCCGCATTATTTTTATGCGCAGATGGCGCGGGAGCGGCTGGCGGCGCTGGGCGAAACGGCTGCGGTGACCGACCCGCCGCTCGAAAAATACCGCCCCATCGCGGTGCCGCAACTGGTGGACGACGTGCCGGAGGCCGATCCGCACCTGTTGAAGGCGCACCTGCTGGTGAACGCCGGGTTGAGCGAGTATGTGTCGCAGGAGATTGCGGCGTCGCCGGACAGCGGCTCCTGGGGAGCGCTGGCCGAGGCTCGGCTGTACGCCTCGTATGGGGAGGATTTTCGCGCGCTGCGGGTATTGAAGCGGGCGCTGCCGAGCGCCGCCTCGACGCGCATCGGGTCGATCCCGCTGGCTTACTGGCGGATACTGTTTCCCGAGCCGTACTGGGAGACGATTCGCGCCGAGTCGGCAAGAAACAATCTCGATCCGTACCTGGTGGCTTCGCTCATCCGCCAGGAGTCGGAGTTCAACTCCTCGGCGATCTCTCACGCCAATGCCTTTGGGCTGATGCAGTTGTTGCCTTCGGTGGGCAGGCAGATGGCGCGCGAGGAGGGTCTGGGCGCGATTGCGCCCAGGCAGTTGCTGGACCCGGTGCTGAATATCCGGCTGGGGACGCGGTATCTGCGGATGGTGATGGATCACTTTGGCGGTGTGCCGGAGTATGCGCTGGCGGCCTACAACGCGGGGGAAAGCCGCGTTGCGGACTGGCAGGCTGCTGGCCCCTACACTGGCCTGGATGAATTTGTGGAGTCGATACCGTTCACCGAGACGCGGGGCTACGTGGAGGCGATTCTGCGCAACCGGGAGATGTATCGCGCGATTGACGGCTATGCGGCGCATCCGGCGGCCTCGGAGGCGAAGGAGACTGGCGTGCCGCCCGCGAGACAGACGGCGGCGGACGGGCGGGTTGGCGCGAAGGCTGTTTCTGCGGCTGTTTCCACGAACTGAATCGCCGCAAGGTATTTGGTCGGGTGGCAAGGGAAGCAAAAAGGAAAACGCCGCGATGCAGAGTTGACTGCATCGCGGCGTTGCTGTTGCGCTTCTGTCGCCGGGTTTGTTTTGCTGCGGTGCCTGCGCTGCGGTGTCAGAAGCTGTAGCGAAGAGAGAACTGCATGCGTCGGCCCTGGGTGAGCAGGGCAGTGTATTCGCCGTAGCTGCCGGGGCTGCCGAAGGGGTTGTCGGAGATGCTGGCCGGGTCGAAGCGGACCGAGTTGGTGGCGTTGAAGGTCTCCCAGGCAAACTTGATCTGCTGATCGTGGGGCATGGGGAAGATTTTGAAGACGCCGGTATCGATGGTGAAGTAGCCGTCACCGCGGAAGTAGTTGCGTTCGCCGGTTTCGCCCGCGTAGGGTGGGCGATTGTTCTGGAGCGCCTGGGTCTGGCTGTGGAAGGCGTTGGGCTCCTGGTTGTTGTCGCGGGCGTGGCCGCCGGAGGGGATGGAGCCGGTGGCGACGTTCCAGCTCTGGTCGGCCCAGTCGGTGCTCCAGCCGAGGCCGTCGATGGAGCCGAAGGGCAGGCCGCTGGTCCAGTGGGTGAGGGCGGTCATGGTCCAACCTCCAATCAGCTCGTTGACCAGGGTATTGGCTTCGTTTCCGACGAGTTTGCCGCGCCCGAAGGGCAGTTCGCCGATGACGTTGCCGGTGACGGAGTGGCGCACGTCGAAGTCGGAGGGTCCGCGATTGCCCTTGGGGTTGTAGACGTTGATGATCTGGCTGAAGTAGCCGCCGCTGCCGCTGTAGTAGCTGCCGGTGCCGCCGATGGTTTCCGTGGAGGGGCCGGAGCGCTCGGCGTCGGAGCCGAGGTCGATGGACTTGGACAGGGTGTAATACATGTCGAACTGGAGTCCGTGGGCCTCGGGATGATGGAGGGCCAGTTGGAGGCCGTGGTAGCTGCTGGTGCCCATCGAGGACCAGACGTAGAGGGAGGAATACTGCGGGTCAAAGTAGCGATAGAGTTCGTTGTTAGGCGTGTAGAGGCCGGGGATGGCGTCGAGGACGAAGAGCGCCGAGGCCTCGTTGCCGCGGAAGGGCTGGTAGTTTTCATAAGCGACCTGGGTTGCGCTCAGGCCGTTGCCCGCCAGCCAGGGGAACATGTTTTCCCAGTAGGGAATCTTCGAGACGTTGGCCACGCTGGCTCCGGAGTCGGTCAACTGGGAGAGCAGCTTGGCGGCGGCGAAGTAGTTCATGCCGCTCTTGGGGTCGGTGAGGTTGTTGGGGGTGGTCACGTCGCGCATCTGCATGAGGTGACGGCCCAGGCGGCCGGTGTAGACGGCCTCGGCGGAGAACGACCTGCCGATCTGGTGTTGGACGGAGGCGTTGAAGACGTAGGAGTAGGGGGTTGTGAGTCCCTGATCGACGCCCCAGGCCAGCGAGAGATCGGGGCCGGGGGTGACCGGCGTTGGGCCGGTGACGGTCAGCACAGGCACGATGCTGGTGGGGACGGTGGTCTGGTTGACGTAACGGGGGGTGGTGTCAACATACTGGCCGACCGGGCTGCGGTCGGCGGTGACCAGGCCGAAGGAACCCTGCTGGTCAAAGGAATCGACGATGCCCTGGCCGAAGTGGTCGAAGTAGATGCCCCAGCCGGCGTGGATGGTGGTCTTGGGTGTGGGCGAGTAGGCAATGGCGACGCGGGGAGCGAGGTCGAACTTGTCCATGGACCAGAAGCCGGGCGCGTTGTTGGCTCGCCCGCCCTGGGTGAAGCCGAAGTTCGGCTGAACGGTCTGTCCCAGCGCGGAAGCCTTCCAGCGGGTGTCGAGCCAGTGGGAGAGGTTGACGGTGGGGACAATCTCCTGGCCGTTGCGCTCATAGGGAACCTGGAGCAGGGTGTGGCGCAGGCCGTAGGTTACGGTAACGTTGGAGCGCGCCTTCCAGCTATCCTGAACGTAATACTCGACCTCGTTGGTGAGAAAGTGGCGAGTTACCCATTCACCGGTGGGCAAGGGGGATAACTGCCCGTTGCTGTAGACGTTGTTGTAATAGATGGTGGAGGAGGTAATGAGGCCGGTGATGTCGGCGATGGCCGTGTTATAGGCCGAGGAAAAGCTGGAGGAAACTGCCGGGAATCCGAAGCCGCCGGGATCGAGGCTGGCCGGGGCCTGTCCCTGGACGGAGGTGTTGGCGATGGCGCCGACCGCCAGGAGCTGATAGGTGACCGAAGCGCTCGAAATGAGCGGGGCGTTGGTCTGGCGGTTGTTGAAGATGAGCCGCCAGTTGGCGCCGCCCTGGAAGGTGTGATTGCCCTTGGTCCAGGTAACATCGTCGGCGAAGTTGTGGGTGGGAACGGAGATGATCTGCGAGGTGAATCCCGATGCCTTCAAGGTCGAGATGTTCTGGAAGGTGACATAGGGGCCGTTGGTCACGCCGTTGTTGGTGTAACTCTGGTGAATAAGTCCGTAGCGGAAGTTATTGACGACCGAGTTGGAGACGGACCAGATGTCTCCCGCGGCCAGGCCCTTGGTGTCATCGGTGAGCAGATAGGAGGATGGCTGGCCGGGAAACTGTTCGGTGCCGGTGATGTGGTCCTCCTGATAATTGCCTCGCGCAAAGAGCCGGTGTCTGTCGTGGAAGTTGTAGTCGAACTTGGCGATGATGGTGTTGAAGCTTTGCGGCGAGGGCGATGGGAAGGTGTAGCCGAAGAGGTTGTAACCGTCGCTGGGGGCTGCGCTGTTGGGCATGGGCAGTTGCGCGTAATAGGCTTCGGCGGCGGGGTTGACGCCGGGGCCGAGCGGACAGGTTCCGTTGCCCGAGCAGTTGGGGTCCATGGAGGCGATCTGCTGCTGGTTGAGAGTCTCAGTACCGTTGGCGGTGACGTAGGTAAGGCTGCCGTTGCGAAAGGCCGCGCCGGGCACCTCCTGGGTGATCTGCTGGCTTTCGGCTGAGCGCTGGCCCTCGTAAGCGAAGAAGTAGAAGAGCTTGTCGCGCTGGACAGGGCCACCGAAGGATCCGCCGAAGGTGTTTCTGAGATACTTTGGCGGCACGTTGGGCAGGCCGGCGATGGTCTGTGCCTGTTTGTTGAACCAGTCGTTGGCGACGGTGTTGGTGGGGCGGTAGTACTCGTAGAGGCTGCCGTGAATGTTGTTGGTGCCGGAGCGGGTGACGAGCGAGACCTGAGCGCCGGAGGAGCGTCCGGAGTCGGCGTTGGCGTTGGTGGTGACCACGCGGAATTCCTCGACCGAGTCGCGGGTCGAGCGGAGGACGCCGCTGAAGGCGTAGCCCTTGTTCTGGTCGTTGTCGTCGAGTCCGTCGAGGGTGACGTTGCTCTGGTCGGAGCGTGCGCCGTCCACGGCTCCGCTGCGGCTGTCGGAGTCCTGTTGCTGGGGCGTCTTGTCGCCGAGAAAGAGGACGCCGGCCTGGAGGCTCAACAGGTCGAGGACGTCGTTGCCTTCAAAGGGCAGGGCCTGAATCTGCTGGGTGTTGAAGGGCGTGCCGATGGTGGCGTCGGTGGTGTTGAGCACGTCGGCGGAGGCATCGACCTCGACGGTATCGACCGAAGAAGTGACGGCCATGCGGACGTTCTGGGTACGTGGCTGGTTGACGAGCAGCTCGAGCTTGACCTTCTGCGCGCCGAAGCCGGGAGCCTCGGTGTCGATGGTGTAGAAGCCGGGGGCAATCTGCTCGAAGTCATACTCGCCGTGGTCGTTGGTCTTGCGTTGCGCGGTGAAGCCTGTCTGGGTTTCGCGGAGGGTGACCTCAGCGCCGGGGATAACCGCGCCCGAGGGATCGCTGACCACGCCTTTGACGGCGGTGACCGCGGTTTGCGCGTGGGACAGGAAGGGAAGAAGAAAAACCAGGCCAAGTAGGAATGCGAAGATACGGAACCGCTTCATCCAGGAATGCCTCCGGAAAAGATATTGCAACATGGTGGATTTTTTCTGTGACGGCGATGAAAAATCTAGGATCGGTAACGAGTGATATGGAGATACACCCCCGGCCTCAGCGAGAGACGACGCTGACTTAGAGCCTGAGTTATAACCGTGTGGACGCTGGGGTGTATGTTTTTGCTTTGCGTAATTTGAGCGTTACATAGAGCGGCAGGCAAGTCTATAGGAATAAAGAATTAGAATCCGCAGGAAAACAGATGTTTATCCTGCGGCATTTAGAGCAGTTCCACAGTTACTGTGCCCGAAGCAACACGGGGTGGTGCAGCTTTTCTTGGGGAAAAGCTGCGTGAATATCCAATCCCGCTGGGTATACCTACTGTGGAACTGCTTTACTGCGGCGGAGTTGCGTCGGGAGCGCTCTGATCCCACTTGTTTTTGAGCTGTTTTGCCTGGGTTTCCTTGTATATCTGAGCCATCTTCGGTCCGAGGGACTGGCTGTTGGGCGCGACCGGCCAGAGGGTGAAGTCGCGCATGGCCAGTCGTCGCGGCGTTCCGTGCATGGACTTCAACGCGTCTTCGAGTTCGAGCAGCGCGCCATAACTCATGTCGAGCGTGTGTTCGTTGGGGTGATAGATGGAGCCGATGGGGGAATCGAGAAACGGTGTGCTGGTTTGCTCGATGTGGTTGCCGAGAATGTGGGCGACGGGCTTGCCCTGGATAAAGGCGATGAGGCGCTCGGTGCTGGCCTCGAAGTCGGCGAAGTCGTGGATGTAAAGCCGGCCCGGATAGAGGCTGTCGCCAGTGAGCAGGATGCCGGTGCGACGGTCATAGAGCGCGATGCTGACGATGTCGTGGCCGGGGATGGGAACGATGTCGAGCCGGCGCTGGCCGAGATCGAGGAAGCCCGTGTCAGTGGGCCAGTGGGCGATGTGGAGCGCCCGCTGCTCGTCGGCCTGCGCGGCGGGAACGAAGTCGATGGGCATGGCTGGGTCGCGCAGCGCCTGGATGGCCGCGTCGCCCCAGGTATGGTCGTCGTGGGAGTGGGAGTGAATGACGGTGAGGGGAATGCTCGTGCGGTGATTGCGTTCGAGCCACTGATGGACGACGTGTTGCAGCGTGGGCACCAGGTCGCCGTTGCGCGAGCCGGTATCCCAGAGCAGGCCGCGATCCTGGCCAAAGATGAGATAGAGAAAGGGCATCTCGGCGTCGGTGCAGCCGGACTGGCGGAGGATAAAGAGATTGGGGTTGTACTCGTGCACCTGCCACTCGGGCATCTCCATGCATTTGGGTCCGCCGGTGGCCCATTTGGCGGGCAGTGTGCCGCGCTCGAGGTCGCCGCCGTCCGGCTCGGGGAACTGGGCGCGGGCTGCGGGCGTGAGAAGAAAAGCGGAGAGCAGAGAAGCGGCGAGAAAGCCGGAGAGTAAATGGCGGCGTGATTGCATTGCGCGATCTCCTGAAGGGAAAAGATGACGGAAGAAGGAGACAAAACAGCCCGGAGCAGAAAAATGGAAGACGGAAATCCGCTGCGGGCTGCGGTGCTGTTGGGCCTGCCCTGGCTTACGCCAGCAGCTCGTGGATGACGTTGCCGGAGACGTCAGTGAGGCGATAGTCGCGGCCACTGTAACGATACGTCAGCTTGGTGTGATCGATGCCGAGCTGATAGAGGATGGTGGCGTGAATATCGTGCACGTGGACGGGATTTTCGATGGCCTTCCAGCCGAATTCGTCGGTCTTGCCGTAGGAGAATCCCTGCTTGAAACCGCCGCCCGCGATCCACATGGTGAAGCCGTGGGGATTGTGGTCTCGTCCGTTGTGAGTCTGTCCGCCGTTGAAGCCGCTGCCGACTTCGACGACGGGCGTGCGTCCGAACTCGGAGCCGGCGACGATGATGGTGTCGTCAAAGAGTCCGCGCGCTTTCAGGTCCTTGATGAGCGCGGCGAATGGCTGATCGGAGTCGTGGCCGGTCTTGCGATGCATCTCGATGTCGAAGTGATGATCCCAGGGGTCGCCCTTGGCGTAGTAGACCTGGACGACGCGGACTCCGCGCTCGATGAGCCGCGCGGCGGTGAGGCATCCGCGCGCAGTGCTGCCCTCGCCGTAGAGCTTCTGCACGGCGGCGCTTTCCTTGCGCACATCGAAGACATCGGGCGCTTCGGTCTGCATGCGATAGGCGGTCTCCATGGCTCCGATGGTGGCGTCGAGCTGCTGGTCATGAGCGCCGTCGGA
>JAJZFR010000018.1 GCA_021805265.1 Acidobacteriota bacterium
ACCATCTGTTCCACAACAACGGCGACGGCACGTTTACCGATGTGAGCGTGAAAGCCGGCGTTGCGGACAAGGACCGCTACTACGGATTTACCGGGACCTTTGTGGATGTGAACAACGACGGGAAGGTGGACCTGGTGGTGACGGATGACTCGTCGCCGAATTATCTCTACATCAACAAGGGGAACGGAACCTTTGACGATGTGAGTTTCGAGAGCGGCTTCGCGCTCAATCAGAACGGCCTGGAACAGGCGGGGATGGGCCTGGCCATCGGCGATACCAGAAACACCGGCCTGGTGGATCTGTATACGGGCACGTTTTCCGACGACTACAAGCCGCTGTTTCATAACAGCGGCAACGCGGTGTTCACGGAGATCAGCCCTGGGCTGGGCATAGCCAAGCCGACGTATCCCTTCCTGACCTGGGCGACGGAGTTCATCGACTACGACAACGATGGCTGGAAGGATATTTTTCTGGTCAACGGCCATGTGTATCCCCAGGTGGATCAGCACGACTGGGGCACCTCCTACGCGCAGCGTCCGCTGCTGTTTCACAACGTCGGTCGCGGGCGGAAATTCGATCTGATGCCGGCGGTCGAGGGGACGGGGCTTGCCGAGGTGATTCCTGGGCGTGGCGCTGCGTTTGGCGACCTGTTCAACGACGGCAAGATCGATGTGGTGATCAACTGCATGGATCACGTTCCGGTGCTGCTGCGCAACGTGAACCCGGATCATCATCACTGGGTGGCGTTTCGGCTGATCGGCGGCGTGGGCAGCCCGCGCGACGCTGTGGGAACGGCGATGTATGTGACCGCAGACGGAATGCGTCAACGCGAGGATGTGTTGAGCGGAGGGAGTTTCGAGTCGTCGAACGATCAGAGGCCGCACTTTGGATTGGGCGACGCGACGAAGGTGGATTCAGTGGAGATTCACTGGCCCAGCGGACATGTCGAGAAGCTGTCGATTTCGGCGGTGGACCGCTTTTACACGATTCAGGAAGGCCGCGGAATTGTAGCGACACCGGTCGCACCCTCTGGCGAGGACAAGAAGATGAAGAGCGCTCTTCTGAGGCCAGCAAGATGATGATGCCGGGAAATTCCAGGATGTGTGCGGTTCGTGCTGTGCGCTTGCCGATTCTGTTTCTGCTTGCTGGCGTCTGTTGCCAGGCGCAGACCGGAACGGTGTATTCGACCGATCAAGCGGCGCAACAAAAGCTGCGCAGCGAATACGCGACGACGATTGGACAAAGCTACAATTTTGCCTTTGGCGAGGGGAAAATATCCGCGCCCGGCAATGCCATGGTCGAGGGGAATTCGTTTCTCCCGGCGCAGGCATTTCCCAGCGCGGAGTACTGCGGCCACTGCCACCAGGAGGCGTATCACCAGTGGCAGCAATCGCTGCACCGGAACGCATTCCGAACGCCGTTTTATCGCGCCAGCGTGAACATCCTGATCAACACGCGGGGCATTGAAAATTCGCGCCACTGCGATAGCTGTCACAATCCGATCGGAGTGCTTGCCGGGGCGCTGACGGAAGACTCGAAGTTGGACCGGCACTTCGATCCGGACGGGCTGACGTGCACGACCTGCCACTCGGTTCAAAAGCTCCAGCCCGCGCTGGGCAATGGCAGCTATGTGATGGGCGTGCCCGCGGTAATGGTGGATGAAAAGGGAAATCGCATGCCCGGCATTCCTCCCGATGGCGAGATTCTGGCTCATCTGGATCGACATTCCAAAGCCGTCATGCAGGATTTCTATCACCGGGCGGATTTCTGCGCGGCATGTCACAAGGCGAATATCCCGGTTTCACTGAATGGGTACAAGGAGCTGCGCGCGTTCACCACTTACGACGAGTGGCAGAACTCGAAATATTCACAGCAGTCGCCGCTGAATTTTTATCGCGCGGATTACACGCCCTGCCAGGGCTGCCACATGAAGCGCGCGGCGAATGTGTTGCCGGAGCCGGGCGCGAAGAACGGAACGTTTGTTTCGCATCGCTGGCTGGCTGGCAACACGGCCGTTCCGTTCTACTATGGCTTGACCGAGCAGTATGACAAAACCATCGAGTTTTTGAAGACGGGTAACTACCTGAACGTGGATATTTTCGCGCTGCGCAAGGCGGGAACCACCAAGCTGATTGCGCCGCTCGAGGGGCAGCGGTACCATCTGGCGCCGGGCGAGGTGGTGCAGGCGTATGTGGTGATCCAGAACAAGGCTATCGGTCACTCGCTGGTGCCGGAGGTGCGTGATCTGTACGAGGCGTGGGTGGAGTTTGAAGTGACCGATGCGGACGGACACGTGATCTACCACAGCGGATTTATCAAGCCGGATGGAATGCTGGACGCGCGCGCACACAGCTTCACCAATCGCCCGGTGAATGCGCAGGGAACGTTCGTGGATAACCACAAGGTGTGGACGATCCACTCGAACGCCTACGACAATACGATCACGGCGGGAAGATCGACGCTGGTGCGCTACGAGTTTCGCATTCCCGAGGGCGCAACAGGAGCGCTCAAGCTCGAGGCTAAGGTCAATTACAGGCATTTTCGACAGAGTTACCTGAACAATGTCTTTGGCCCCGATCATCCGGATTATCCGCTTGTCGAACTGGCATCGCGAACGACCACGATCAATGTTGGAGCGAATGCACCGGGGAGCACGGAGGCGGACGAAAATCCCGAGTGGATGCGGTGGAATAATCTGGGGATTTCGTACCTGGATCAGCAGCAATACGCCGAGGCGGTTCGCGCCTTTACGCGCGTGGTGCATCTGCGTCCGGATTATGCCGATGGGTATACGAACATCGGCCTGACCGAGATCAGTTGGGAGAAATTCGGCTCGGCGCGGGTCGCGTTGCAGCGCGCGCTGCGGGTAAGCCCAGGCGACGCGCGGGCGACGTTTTATATGGCGCTGGTGGAGCGGCGTGAAGGTGACGACAAGGCGGAGATCGCCGACCTTGAATCTGTGGTCAAACAATTTCCGCAATCGCGCGACGCGAGGCGGGAGTTGGGCGTCTCGTATTATCAGCACGAGCGACCGGACGATGCGCTGATTCAATTCGAGGCGTTGCAGGGGATCGATCCGGACGATCTTGCGGCGCACTATAATCTGGCTCTGCTGTATTCCCGCATGGGGCAGAAGGACAAGGCGAAGCAGCAGATAGGGCTATTTCGCCTGAAGAAGAATGATCCGGGAGCGCCGACCTACTCGCTGGATTTTCTGCGTCTGCATCCCGAGATTTCCAACGAAAGCAAACTGTGGCATGTTCACTCCGACCTGGGCGAAAGTGATGACCACGCGAGCATGATGAAAGACGGCCAGAAGTGAAGCTCGACAATTGGATGAAGCGATGGGAGTGCGTGGAGCGCGGATCTGAGGCGAGAAACTCGCGGCAATGGCTTCGCTTGAGCGGATGTATTGCGGCAGTGGTTTGCATTTTTTTTCTGACGGCAATGTCAGCCAGGGCACAGACTCCGTGCCCGTGGATGACGATCGGAACGGCCTCGGCGCTGCTGGGCGGCGAGGCGAAAATGGTAGTGACCGCGCCCGATCCCCATCCTGCGACTCCGCCAGCGGCGGATATGTATACGGGACAGGAGGTGCGAGCCGACAGGCTGGATACGAGTTGCGAGTTTTCTCGCGCAACGGAGGGCGGAGTAGCCCGGTTGTCCATTTCGATCACGACCATGCGCAAGATCGAACCGGAGTTTGCTGCGCTGCTCGATCACTGCGGCGGGAATCGCGTTGCGCTGAAGGGCTTGGGGAACGAGGCCTATCGATGCGCGAAGCCGGGCACGGAGCAGAGCGCGCAATCGATGATTGTGGGACGGGTGCGCAATCGCGCGTTTGTGATTGAGATTGCCCTGGGGCTGAAGAAGGCAGATGCGGCAGGGCAGAAGAAGCTGAGCGAAGAGGTGGAGTTCGGCGCAGAGCAGGTTGCGGGAAATCTGTTTTGATTTGCGCTTCGTCCTGCCTTTCCCTATCTTCGTAAATTGATTTTCTCGCTGGTTTCCTGCGGAATTGTCTATCGTGCCTGTGGGCGTGTAGAGTTCTGATGCAGGGAATTTGTGGCGAGAAGGGTCGATAGCCGGATGCGTCGTATCTGCATCATGTTGGTTCTGGTTGCATTGGCGGCGAGTGCCCGCTCGGCAACGCGAAGCGTCACCCCCGACGAGTTGCAGGGGATGGTAGCGGATGCTCTGCAACGCCATCTCACCGATGACCTATTGAGCCAGAAACTGAACGGGGTGAGGCTGGAGAGCACACTCGATACGGCGCAGTGGCAGGCGCTGACGGCGGAAAGTCCCGGGACAAAAACGACGGAAGCGTTGCGCGCGCTGTACGCGAGCGCGGCGTTTCTTGAGCCTGCTGCTGCGGAGATTCCCGCGATAGCGCCGCCTGATGTTGCCGGGCAGCGAGCGATAATCTCGCGGGTGATCGGCTACGTGTTGCGGACGATTCCTGCCCTGCCGAACCTGCTTGCAGTGCGGGATACGGCGCATTACACAGATACGGGGGTTGGTTTCGAGGCGGGCAATGCAGAGATGCGCGGCGGACTGCTGCTGCTGGGCGAGGATCGAACTCCGGTATCCATACGCGACGGGGTCGAGACCGATGCGCCAGTAGGAAAGTCAGGCACCGGCTCGGGAAGCACGCAGGCGAAGAAACAGAATTACCAGGAATCGCGCGACCTGATTTCGTGGGGCGAGTTTGGTCCGGTTCTGACGACTGTGCTTACCGATGCGGCGCACGGCAAGCTGGGCTGGGCGCGTTGGCAGACCTTCGATGGAAAGCAGCTTGCAGTGTTTCAGTTTTCCGTGGCGCGCACGGTTTCCCATTACTCGATTCACTACTGTTGCGATGTGGCGTACAAGCCGTCGCTCGATGGTTTGCACCAGGCGATCGAGAATGTACCCAGCGTGTTGCAGGCGGGCTACCATGGTTTTTTGATGGTCGATCCTGAGACGGGGGTGATACGGCGGATTACCATCGAGGCCGATATACAGCCGGGAGACAGTCTGCGCAACGGTTCGATGATGATCGAGTGGGGTGCGGTGACGATCGGATCGAGCCAGAACTACTGCCCCATGCACAGTGTCACGCTTTCGACGACGCATGATCGTTACGAGGTGCGCGGCGCCATCCAGACGGTGGAGCGAACGCGCATCAACGAGACGGAGTTCGAGCAGTATCATCGCTTCGGCTCGCAGGCCAGGCTGGTGACGGATGTGGCGTCGGAAGCGGCGATGCCTTCTGAAACGAAGCGTGAGGAGGCGACTCCGGCAGCGGAGGCTGCTGCTGTTTCGTCGGATTCGCCGGCATTGCCGGCGGCTGCGGCGGTACCAGTGGCGGTACCGGAGACGTCGGCTGCGGCGAGCAAATCGGAAGGCAATTCGGAAGGCAATTCGGAGACGAATCCGGAGATGCTGGTGAGCGCGGTGGATGGTTTGCCGGGCGCGGACAGCCCCTCGAAAGCAGGAGGCAATGCGGGAGACAAAGCGGAAGACAAGGATGCCGTTTTCACGGTGCGAACGGAGACCGAGCGGGTGGACGTGAGCCTGGTGGCTTATGACAAACATGATCATCCGGTGACCGATCTTCGTCGCGATGAGATTGAAATCTATGACAACGGGAAGCGTCAGGAGGTGGACAGCTTTCAGGCTTCGACGGCGCAGGGCGCGGCGAGCGCAACGCCATCGGCGCCCACAGCCGATGCGGGAGTCTTTTCGAATGCGGCGAGCGCTGGCGCATCTTCCGATACGATGATCCTGCTGCTCGATGCGAGCCATCTTCCGTTCGATCAGATGGACCGGGCGCGGGAGCAGGTGATGAACTATCTGAAGTCGGCGCGTCCGGGCACGGTGTATGCGCTGTATGCGCTCGACGAGCATGGATTTCAGGTGATCCAGGATGTGACGCGGAATCAGGCAGTGGTGCTGGCAAAACTGGCAGCGTGGCAGCCGTCGGCTGCGGCGACGGCGCAGGCGCAGGCGCTCGAACGCCGCGACCGACAGCAGTTTGACACGGTGCACAACGCGGTCGATCTGAACAATGTGAATGGGAATTACACCGCAGTGGCGGATTTTGTGGAGACGACCGATCCGGAGCTGATGCAGATGGGGGATAACCCGCAGCGGCAGTTGCTGGCTGGGATGCTGGCGCTGGCGCGGCATTTTGCCCCGGTGGACGGGCACAAGAGCCTGGCCCTGATCTCTGGCGACAGCGCGCTGAGCGACTGGGAAGATCGCGCGGTGGGGATTGAAAAAAGCAGCCGCAATGTGGAGGCTGCCTTGATGCATGCGCGCGAGGCGCTGAACAACGCTCACATTGCGCTGTATGTTGTGGATGCTTCGTCGAACCTGGGCGGCGCGATTGACGCGAATATCGAGTTTCGCAACGTCGAGCTGAACCAGGGTTCGACGGATAACAACGGGCCAGCGGGCGCGAGCGCTGGCCGCAACCTGACTCCGGGGCGGGTGACGGCGCAGATGGAAAGCGACCAGCACGGGATCGACGATCCGGTGCGGCAGTTGGCGGAAGCCACGGGAGGTCGTGCGATCCGTCGCGGAGTGGATGTGGAAAAGACGCTGGACAGCATTCAGGCCGATGAGCAGGCGCTGTATGAGCTTTCCTTTGCTCCGGCGACCGAGCCGGATAACACGGTACACACGATTGTGGTGAAGGTGCGGGACCGCAAGGGGCTGAAGCTGCGCTATCGCACGAGTTATCTCGATTCGGTTCCTGCGGCGATGACGGCGCGCGCGCGTCTGGACGAGGCGGTGTGGAGTCCGCAGGACGCTTCCGCGATTGGCATCACGGCAGAGGCTGCGCGGGACCCGGCGGATGCTGGCACCGCGACGGTACGGCTGCGGATTGCGCTCAATACGCTGGCGCTGGAAGAACAGACCTCGGGGCCTTCGGCAGGACGCTGGACGGATCAGCTATTCATCTTTGTGGCCGAGCGCAATGACGGGACGCGTAAGGCGCAGATCAGCGGAGATACGCTTGCCCTGAACCTGTTGCCGGCGACCTATCAGAGCTATCAGCGCGGAATGCCTGCGGGGATTCCTTACAAGCGCACACTTGCGCTTCCGGCGAAGCTGGGGTCGGTAAGGATTGTTGTGGTGGACCGGAACAGCGGGCGCGTGGGATCGGTGACGGTGCCGGCGGCGGGGTTTCAGACCGGGGGCTGAGGCTGAGTTATCCGGCTAGTTCGTCGAGCATGCCCTGCATCTCGCTTTGGGCGTGGGTGTTTCCGGTGCGTTGGGCCGATGCGATGCCTGCCTTGAGGCGCTCGATGGCTTCCGGCGTCCGCTGAACACGGGCGAGGGTCTGGGCGGCCATGAAGTAGCCGGCGGTGTAGTCGGGATGGGCGAGGAGCAGGGTGTCGAACTGGGCCAGAGCGGCTTCGATTTCGCCGCGGCCGGCGTACTCCATGGCCAGCCCGTAGCGGGCGAAGCTGTTGTTCGGGTCCATGGTGAGAATCTCTTGCAAGCCAGCCAGTTTGTCCATGATGATCCTTGTTCCGTCCCAGCCGATCCTTGTTCCGTCCCAGCGGAGGGATTGTTTTTCGTGGCATTTGCGTAATCCGCGCCAATTGCTGAAACTGGAGAGAGTGGCGAGGGATCGCTGAGGTTGCCTCTCTCATCTTAATCTGGCAGGAGCACTTGCGGCTGCGCCGGTCCGGCAGCAGCACTTGCGGGTGCGGCGGAGTGCAGGGGGCGAACGATGATGAGCAGCCGACAGAAATCAACGGGTTCCGGCCAATGGAGAGATGAAGGATGACCCCAAAGGAAGCAATCATTCCCGAAGCGGTGAGCAGGGAGAGCGTAGCTGCGGCAGCGGGTAGTTCCGAGGAGCTTGCGCCGCGCATGGTTGGCGAGTCGAAGTCGGAGATGACCGAGCTGATTCTGCCCAACGACACGAATACGCTGGGTAACCTGCTGGGCGGTCGGCTGATGCACTTTATCGATCTGGTGGGCGCCATGGCCGCTCTGCGGCACACGCGGAGCTACGTGGTGACGGCGTCGATGGACCATATCGACTTCATTCAGCCGGTGCATGTGGGCGACCTGCTGATCCTGAAATCGAGCGTGAACCGGGCCTTCAACCGCTCGATCGAGGTTGGGGTGAAAGTGTGGGCGGAGAATACGCTGGCGGGGAAGCATCGCCATGTGGCGACCGCGTACCTGGTTTTTGTGGCGATTGACCGGGAAGGGAATCCGGTTCGGGTACCGCCGGTTCACCCGATGACGGAGGACGAGATTCGCCGCTCGGAGGGTGCCTTGCGCCGGCGGGAGAACCGGCAGGCGGAGTCGGAGCGTCGTCGCCGGGCGAAGCTGGCTCCGGCAGGCGTGGGCAGTGTTCGCCCCGGAAACGGCTGAATTCGTTTGGAGATAATTTTGTTCCTGTTCTGAAATCCAGATCTGAAACCCGTCTTGATTTGAACATTGCAGTCAACCGTACGCAGAAGGAAAATATCATGGCACATGGACACTCGATTCCGCCGGCTCCGCTTCCGTTGCCGGGGGTGAGCAAGATCATCGCAGTCGGCTCTGGCAAGGGCGGGGTGGGCAAGACGACAGTTGCGGTCAACCTGGCGATTGCTCTGGCGCGGAGCGGCCACAAGGTGGGGTTGATCGACGCGGATATTTACGGGCCGAATATTCCGCTGATGATGGGCTCGAGCCAGCAGCCGCGAGTGGATGCGAACAACCAGATTGAGCCGAACCGGACGCACGGGGTGAAGTCGATCTCGATCGGGTACATCTCGCCTGGGGACAAGCCGATGGTGATGCGCGGGCCGATGCTGCACCAGATCATCCGGCAGTTCCTGCAGCAGGTGACCTGGGGCGAGCTGGATTATCTTGTTGTCGATCTGCCGCCGGGAACCGGGGATGTGGTGATCTCGCTGGTGCAGACGGTACCGATCACCGGTGCGGTCGTGGTTTCGACGCCGAGCGATGTGGCGTTGCAGGATGCGCGGAAGGCGCTCGAGATGTTTGCCCAGGTGAATGTGGAGATACTCGGGATCGTCGAGAACATGAGCCACTTTACCTGCCCTCATTGCAGCCAGATGATCGACATCTTTTCAAAGGGTGGGGCGGAGCGGACGGCGGCGCAGTTCAACGTGGCGTTTCTGGGTTCGGTGGAGCTGGTTGCGGCGATTCGCGAAGGCGGCGACCGGGGGATGCCGATTGCGCTGGCCGGGCCTGAGGACGCGGATGCTGCTCCGTTCTACGCGATTGCCAGGAAGGTGATCGACCGCGCGGAGGAGGTAGCGGCGAAGTCGACAGAGGTTATCGAGATCAGTTAAAGGGAGTCTCTGATCGAGTTCTTATTCCTTCCCTCGGGGGCTGAAAGCCCGTACCCTTCAGAATCAAGGCTTGCGCAGAGATTGCTTAAGGTATTTTCACAGTTGGTGCAGAACAGGCTTTTCGGCACCCAGGTCCCCGGAGATGCCGGGGGACCTGGGGCACCCGAATCTCTTCTTCCACCTAAACTGTCCATGCGATTCGTGGAATGCTTTAGGGAAGCTCTGATCAAGTTCTAATTCCTTCCCTCAGGGGCTGAAGCCCTTTTGATTCTGCGGCACTTATGTACGGGCTGAAAGCCCGTACCCTTCAGAATCAAGGCTTGCGCAGAGATTCCCTGAGCGGAAGCGAACCCGGCTGTTTTCTGCCTTCGCGGGGGTCTGTTCCGGGTGGGGCGGTTGTTGGAAGAGTCGGGAGAAGTCTTGGCGGACGTGCAGGATTTATACTGGGAGCATTGTGTCTGAACATATCTTAACCAGCCTGGTTCGCCTGGTGATCGCGACGATTTCCGCTACCGGGTATTGGGGCGTACTGCTGCTGATGGGGATTGAGTCGGCTTGCATTCCGCTGCCGTCGGAAGTGATTATGCCGTTTGCCGGTTACCTGGTAGCGACGGGGCGCTTTGGCGGCGGGAACGCGTGGCTGGGGCTGATTCTGGTGGCGACGGCGGGTGCGATCGGCTGCAATCTGGGTTCGGTGGTGGCGTACTGGATTGGCGCGGCGGGCGGTCGCCCGCTGGTGGAGCGGTACGGTCGCGTGGTGCTGTTGAGCCGTCACGATCTGGACCGGATGACCGGTTTTTTCGAGAAATATGGATCGATCACGGTACTGCTGGGGCGGCTGTTGCCGGTGGTGCGGACCTTCATCGCGTTTCCTGCGGGGATCGCGCGGATGTCCCAGGCGCGGTTTCATGCCTACACGTTTCTGGGTTCGTGGCCGTGGTGTTTTGCGCTGGCCTATGTGGGCAAGCGGCTGGGAGATCGCTGGAACAGCGACCCGG
Source organism: Acidobacteriota bacterium (assembly GCA_021805265.1). Lineage (GTDB taxonomy): Bacteria > Acidobacteriota > Terriglobia > Terriglobales > Acidobacteriaceae > Acidicapsa. The sequence goes on from JAJZFR010000018.1 coordinate 10,310, forward strand.
CGTTTCAGGAATGGTTTCATCGTTTTCACCTGGCAGTGGAGCTGGCGTTGCTGGCGGCCATTGTCTGGTTTGTCTGGTCGCACTGGAGACGCGCAACGAGCGCCAGTGCGGCGGGATCTGTATAACCTCACCGCAGCCTTCGCGCCGGGCCTAACGCCTGGACAACTGGCTGGCGGGAAACTGCGCAACTCCCTGGCGGGGTTGTGATTCTGGAGAAGGGAAAGATATGTCTACTTTGCATGAAGGCGGCCAGAAGACCGCTCAAGCGATTGCTCCGGCAACCGGGAAGCTGGGGGTGATGGTGGTTGGCCTGGGAGCGGTGGCGACCACATTTATTGCCGGCGTGGAGGCGGTGAAGCGTGGATTGGCGAAGCCGATCGGGTCGCTCACCCAGATGGGCACGATCCGGCTGGGCAAGCGGACCGACGGGACGACGCCGCTGATCAAGGACTTTGTTCCCCTGGCGCGGCTCGAAGACATGGTCTTTACCGGCTGGGACATCTTCGAGGACAACGTGTACGAGGCTGCGGCGCACGCCAAGGTGCTGGACAAGGAGACGCTGGCGGAGCTGAAGCCGTATCTCGAGGCGATCAAGCCCATGCCAGCGGTGTTTGACCAGTTCTATGTGAAGCGGCTGAACGGGACGCACGTGAAGACGGGCAAGAACAAGATGGAGCTTGCCGAGCAGTTGCGTGCCGATATTCAGGCGTTTCAGAAGACGGTGGACCGTGTGGTAGTGATCTGGTGCGGCTCGACGGAGATTTTCCTCGAACCGACGGCGGTCCACGCTTCCATCGAGGCGTTTGAGGCGGGCCTGCTGGCGAGCGACGCGGCGATTGCGCCGTCGCAGATCTATGCCTACGCCGCGTTGAAGGAAGGTGTGCCGTTTGCCAATGGAGCGCCGAACCTGACGGTGGATTTTCCGGCGGCGATCGAGCTTTCGCGGCAGAATTCTGCGCCGATTACCGGCAAGGACTTCAAGACCGGGCAGACGTTCATGAAGACGGTGCTTGCGCCGGCGTTCAAGGCGCGGATGCTGGGGGTTTCGGGCTGGTATTCGACGAATATTCTGGGCAACCGGGATGGCGAGGTTCTGGACGATCCGGAGTCGTTCAAGACCAAGGAAGAGTCGAAGCTGGGGGTGCTGGATTTCATCCTTCAGCCGGAGCTTTACCCGGACCTTTACAAGGACATCTACCACAAGGTGCGGATCAACTATTATCCGCCGCGGGGGGATAACAAGGAGGGCTGGGATAATATCGACATCTTCGGCTGGCTGGGTTATCCGATGCAGATCAAGGTGGATTTCCTGTGCCGCGACTCGATCCTGGCGGCACCGATTGCGCTGGACCTGATGCTGTTCCTGGACCTGGCGCAGCGGACGCCGCAGTTGGCGGGCCTTGGTGTGCAGGAGTGGCTGAGCTTCTACTGGAAGTCGCCGCAGACGGCAGCGGGCCTCTATCCGGAGCACGATCTCTTCATCCAGTCGATGAAGCTGAAGAACACGCTGCGGCACATCATGGGCGCGGACCTGATTACCCACCTTGGGCTGGAGTACTACGACTGAGGCGGGAGCACCTGGGATGGAAGC